>NZ_JBIXLM010000004.1:0-172482 GCF_045798545.1 Paeniglutamicibacter sp. ORCA_105
CCCCCCCCCCCCACGGTGTTGAAACTATGTGAAGAATGCTACGGGTTAGGCATCGACGCGGCGCAGGCGGGACAGCGGTGCCAGCTCGCCCGGGAAGACCTTCTTGACGCCGTCGCCCATGGCCTGCTCCAGGATGCGGATGTCGCGGATCAGTGCCTCGAAGCCCTTCGGTTCCAGCGAGGAAGCCTGGTCGGATCCCCACATGGTGCGGTCAAGGGTGATGTGGCGCTCGACGGTGACGGCGCCCAGGGCGACGGCTGCCAGCGAGATCTGCAGGCCGCGCTCGTGGCCCGAGTAGCCGACCGGAACCTGGTAGCGCTCCTGCAGCGTGGTGATCATGCGCAGGTTGGCCTCTTCGGGAGGCAGCGGGTAGGTGGAGGTTGCGTGCATCATGACCAGCTTGTCGGTGCCCAGGGTCTCCACGGCCTTGTCGATCTGCTCGATGGTGGACATGCCGGTGGAGAGGATGATCGGCTTTCCGGTCTCGGCCAGGGCCTTGAGCAGCTCGATGTCGGTGACCGAGGCGGAGGCGACCTTGTGGGTCACCGCGCCCTGCTCTTCCATGAACTCCACCGAGGGAACGTCCCACGGGGAGGCGAAGGCGTGCAGGCCCTGTGCTGCGGCGTAGCGGATCAGTTCCTTGTACTGCGCTGCATCGAACTCGACGCGGTAGCGGTAGTCCAGGTAGGTCATGTCGCCCCACGGGGTGGAACGGATCTTGTCGCGCATGTCCATCGGGGTGGAGATGTCGGGGGTGCGCTTCTGGAACTTCACGGCGTTGGCGCCGGCCTTGGCGGAGACGTCGATGAGCTGCTTGGCGATCTCCATGTCACCGTTGTGGTTGATGCCGATCTCGCCGATGACATAAACCTGCTGGCCGGTGCCCAGGGTCTGCTCGCCGATGGCGACGGGTGCGGTTTCGGTGGTGGTGATAGTCATGGGGGACTTTCCTTTCGTTGATTACCGGACCGTTCGGGTTGGTTATGTGAAGGTCACGGCGAGAATTGGTGGAAAACTGTGGGGGGCCTAGCGAACCAGGGAGGGTTCAATTGGCCCGGATGCCGGGACGGCGGCCGTCACGGTGTTTTGGCTTGTGGTGCCGGCCAGGATGAGGTCGGCGGCTTCCCGCACCGCGCCGCGGCCGCCGGGCCGCGAAAGGCGGTGCCGGGCCGCGAGGTGTACGGAGTCTTGGGCGTCGGCCACCGTCAGTGGCCAGCCGACCTGGTTCATGGCGTCCAGGTCGTTCACGTCGTTGCCAAGGTAGGCGACGCGTTCCGGATCCAGGCCGCGGTCGGCGATCCATTGGTTCAGGACGGTGGCCTTGTCGCTCACGGCTTGGGCGACTTCCACGCCGAGCTTGGTGGCCCGGGCGGTGACTACGGGGTTGGTTTCCGTGGACAGGATCAGCAGGTGGATTCCTGCCTTCTTCAGCAGCGAGATACCCATTCCGTCGGAGCGGGAGACCCGTACCGATTCGCTTCCGTCCTGGCCGAGGTAGGCGGTGTCCGGGGTGTGCACGCCGTCGAAGTCGGTGACCAGCGCGTCAACGTCGATCCCGGCCACGGGCGTGTTGTGGGTCAGTCGCCATTGGGCCAAGGCCAGGTCGGCCTCGGTGTCGATGTCGATTCCGTGGTCCTCCGGCACCTGGGCCAGGGCCAGGGAGCCGAAGAAGCGATGTTCCGCCTCAAGGAATCCCGCGGTGTCCATGACATAGAACGCCCCGGTTTCGCGGAACCGCGGTTCGCGGTCCTGCCGTCGCGGACGCCGTGCGGCATCGTGTCCGCTGGCCTGGGCGGCCCCGGTTTCGTCGCAGCTCCAGTGGAACCCGTGGTCGGGAACCACGGCAAAGCTGACGTCCGCCGCCCCGCTGGCAACCGTGGTGATGGCCGCCTGCAGGTCTGCCGGGTCGATGACCGGCGAGGTGCATTGGATGAAAACGGTGATTTGGGGGAGAACGTCCAGCGTGCCCAGGGCGTGCAACAACACCGATTCGCTGCTTGCTGTGTCACCGGCGATCTCTGCCGGGCGGTCGATGACTGTTGCGCCGTTTGCCAACGCCTCCGCCTTGATGTCCGGGTGATCCGTGCTGACCACGACGTCGAGAACTGACGGCGTGGCAAACGCGGATTCAATGGCCCGGGCCAGCAAGGTTTGGCCGCCGATCCTGCGCAGGTTCTTTAGCGGGATTCCCTTTGATCCCCCGCGGGCCGGGATGATGACCAGGGTCTTCGCTTCGCTGTTCGTACTCACAACCAAAGACGCTATCGGCGCAAGTCAACGAGCCGGCCGCATTTAGGTTAACGGGAGGCGACAACTGGGAGACCATTGGGAAATGCCGATAATAACCCCTTGTCAGGATGCTTTTCTCATGGTTGAAATTAAGGATTGGGTATCGCCCGGGCAGCCGGGTCGCCCCAAAGGGAAGGTAAATGCAGGCCGGGCATGGGGGCAGGGTTTCGTCGTGCGGCGGGTGCTGGACCGGGACCGGAGTGCGAATCCGGTCGGTGACGGGGCCACCGTGGCCGGCACGGCGTATCCGGGGATGTGTACCGCGTCCGGCCCCAGGGCACGCGGGCTGCCGTCGGCCGGGTCTCTCGCGACGGGAACTGTTTTCCGTACCTATGATGGATGGACGGAACCATCCACCAAAGCAGGGAACAAAGTGAGCGAAAAACCGCCGGTAGATCCGCTGGCGTTGGAGAACCAGGTTTGTTTTGCGCTGTCCTTGGCGTCGCGCAGCGTGGTCGCGGCCTATCGGCCGGTACTTGAGCCGCTGGGGCTAACCCATCCCCAATACCTTGTCATGCTGACGCTCTGGGAGCATGAACCTCTGTCAATCAAGGGCCTTAGTGAACTGCTCCAATTGGACCCCGGAACGCTGTCGCCGCTGGTGAAGCGAATTGAAGCTCTCGGCTATGTGCGGCGCAGCCGCAGTGCGGCCGATGAGCGGACCCTGGAGATAGTGCTGACCGAAAAAGGCAGGGACGCCCGGGAGCTTGCCCTTGAGGTGCCCAAGGAGATGATGCGGCGACTGGATATGGACGGCGAAGAACTCGTTGCCCTCCACGCGACCATGAAGAAGGTCATTGCGGCCGCCTCCAAGGCGACCCACTAGGACCCTCCGAATTCATCGGAGGATGTCCCAGGGCAATTAGTTGGTGTACCAATCATTGGCTTACACTTGAACCGAGGCAGCCCACCGGACGATCCGCTCGCAATCGGGTTGTTGTCCCACAGAAAGTGACTGGAAACCCATGAGTGACAAGAAATTGCCCATCGTCGAGGACACCACGGGATTGAGCCTCACCTACCGCGTTCTGTGGCGCCTGCAGTTCCTGGGATTCACCGTCCTTGGCCCCGCGGACCAATTGCCGCACCGCGATCCGCGCGAACGGTTGAAGCGCGACCGTGCCCGCAAGGTGTTGCGCGCCCACGAAGCGGCCGGAACCCAGGCGCCCGATGAGGTAATTGCGGCAGCAAACCGCTGATCCAGTGGCGCCCGGCCCTTCCATCGTTGTGAAAAGGCAATGTCTCCCTAGGGGGCATGGCCTTTTGACGAAGAGATGGGTTGTACCCTCTGCAGGCGCGTGATGCATTGAGGGAAACTGCCGTGCGAACAAGCATGGCCAGGTGTATCCCCTGGTTTGGCGCAAGGACTTGTGGCTGGCGTTGAGGAAACACGCCAACGATCAAGGTTCCCGCAAGAACGGCCAAAGCAAGCCTTGAGTCGATTGCGGAAAGCTTGGCGGAAGCCTGCCGAAAAATCCATCTCCATCTTGTGGTTCGACCTGCACAGTAGGTGTTGCACCGGTCGCTGGGTCCGGCGCAGGACTTGTGGAGGACCAACACGATGAACAAGATGACGAAGGGCGCTCTTGCGACCGGCCTCGGCGTGGCACTGCTGCTGGGAGGCGGTGGAACGCTCGCAGTGTGGAACAAATCAGTGGCCGAGCCGGCAGGAACCATTGTCTCCGGCGATCTTGACCTGACTGCGGGCGTCGGAACCTGGACCAATGACGCCGGCACCGCGATCGAACTGGATTCCTACAAGGTCGTCCCGGGCGACGAGCTGCACTTCTCGCAGCCTGTCACCGTGGCGCTTGATGGCGACTTGATGAGCGCGTCGCTCACGCTGACGAACAATCTGGCCGGATCCGAGTTCGCCTCCTACCTCGAGGTCGGCAGCGCGACCCTGAAAAATTCAAGCGGAACCCCCGTCACCGCGCCCCTTGACGCCAACTCGGACGGTGAATACACCGCAACTGTCAGCGTGACATTCCTGGAAGCAACCACCGGCACCGAGGGCGCCAAGGCCAGCAATGCACTGGGAACCATCGGTTTCAAGCTGGAACAGATCGTGCCGGTCAGCACGCCATAGCGCCACCGCTGAAATCTTGACCCACGAGGAGCACAGCATGGGCACGAAAACAACGCTGAGGATGGTTGCGATCTTGGGGGCCGCAACCATCCTGGCGCTGTTCACGGTGCAGGGAACGCTGGCCGCGTGGAGCCAAACCGCCGCATCGAAACCCCAAATCGTATCCGGTGCCGACTTCTCGTTGACCGTTAAGACATCCGGGGGCACGGCACAACAGCTCTCGGTTTCGGGGCAAACCGTGACGATTCCCGGGGTCACCGGGCTACTGCCCGGAACCACCCGCACCACCGCCGTCACGCTCACCAATTCGAGCAACGCCGGCAGCGGGACGTTCCGCATCAGGGTGGATCCTGGTCTGCCAACGGCAACAGGTGCGCTCGCGCCCTATCTCACCACCGACCTCTACAGGGTCCAGGGCACCGATTGCTCGGTGAACCGCATCGCAATAGCAGTGGAGCTGGGACAGGGCCAAAGTGGCACGCTCTGCCTGACAGTCGCACTGGCGACCAATGCCCCGGCAACCCTTGGGGGAGCGGTAGCAGGCGTTGGCTTCAACCTCAACGCCACCCAACTCCAGTAAACCCACCACGCAGATAGGTATGGTCCCCCATGTCCCGGCATACGGCAGCACATTCATCCGTCGCCCGCCACGCACTTGGCCGGGTCGGGACCGCCGTCAGTTTCGTCGCCCTGGTTGTTGCCTCGTTGGCAGCATTGGTGCTCATCGTGGTCCCCGCCCTCACGGGGTCGCAGGCTTATTCGGTGCTGACCAGCTCCATGCTGCCGAACTATGGACCGGGAACGTTGCTGGTCGTCAAGCCCGCCCCGTTTGAATCATTGAACGTCGGCGACGTGGTGACCTACCAGCTTGAATCGGGCCGCCCGGAAGTCATCACCCACCGCATCGAATCGCTCGCTGCGGACCAGTCGGGCATGCGCACGCTGGTCACCCGGGGAGACAACAACGATGTTGCCGATGAAACCCCTGTCACCGAGGTGCAGATGCGCGGGAAGCTGTTCTACGCGGTGCCGTACGCAGGATTCGCGGCCAATTGGTTGGGCAACCACGACCGCGGACTGGTGGGCAACCTCGTTGCAGCCGGGCTGATTGGCTACGGTGCCATCACCATGATCCGCGGACTTGTCGCACGGCGGCGTGCCGCGGCGACCCCCGACCAGGACGAAGAGGCCTCCTGGCAGGTATCGGCGTGAGCGCGCGCGGCACCCGCGAGCGGTCGGGTTCGTGGCGCATCGCGGCGATTGTCTACGGCGTCATCGTGGTCCTTGGGCTCGGCGCCACCGGAGCACACGCGCTGTGGACGCTGAACGGGTCGGTGGCCTCCACTGTGGTCGCCGGCCCGTGGGCACCGCAGGGCGTGAACCCCGCAACCGTGACCTGTACCCGCAAGGACGGGCCGCTGTTGGGCGATTCATACTCCGACCTGACCCTGAAACGGGGCGCAGTCGACGCCACCGGATACACGGTGCAGGCCGTGCGGAACTCGGTCACGACCACAAAAACCACATCGAACACAACGGCAACCTTGCGCCTGGACGGCGCGGCCCTGCTGGGCACCTACGTGTATGCCGTGACAATCACGCCCACGGCCTCGGGGCTTAGCGGCGCGCCGGCGCGCGTCACGGCGGAGCTGTCCAAGGTCCTGCTCGTGACCAGCGTGAAGTGCACCCCGGCCTCGTAGCGGGCCGGGACGGCTACGCTCCGACGTAGGCTCCCAGGTGCTTGCCGGTCAGCGTGGAACCATCGGCCACCAGCTCCGCAGGGGTCCCCTCGAAAACGATGGTGCCCCCGTCGTGGCCCGCGCCCGGACCGATGTCGATGATCCGGTCCGCGTGTGCCATGACGGCCTGGTGGTGCTCGATCACGATGACCGACTTGCCCGACTCCACCAAGCGGTCCAGCAGGCCCAGCAGCTGCTGGACGTCCGCGAGGTGCAGGCCGGTGGTCGGCTCGTCCAGGATCAGGATGCCGCCGGTTTCTCCCATGTGGGTGGCCAGCTTCAGGCGTTGGCGTTCGCCGCCCGAGAGTGTGGTCAGCGGCTGGCCGATGCCCAGGTAGCCCAGGCCCACGTCGGAAAGCCGGGTGAGGATCTTGTGTGCTGCCGGCAGCTTCGCCTCGCCGGCGGCGAAGAATTCCTCGGCTTGCGCCACCGACATCGCCAGCACCTCGGAGATGTCCTTGCCGCCCAGGTGGTAGTCGAGCACCATCGAGTCAAAGCGCTTGCCCTCGCACTCCTCGCAGGTGCTGGAGACCCCGGCCATCATGCCCAGGTCGGTGAAGATGACCCCGGCGCCATTGCAGGTGGGGCAGGCGCCCTCGGAGTTCGCGCTGAACAGCGCCGGCTTCACGCCGTTGGCCTTCGCGAAAGCCTTGCGGATGGGCTCCAGCAGCCCGGTGTAGGTGGCGGGGTTGGAGCGCCGCGATCCCTTGATGGAACCCTGGTCGATGCTGATGACGCCCTCGCGCCCGGCGACCGATCCGGTGATGAGCGAACTCTTGCCCGACCCGGCGACGCCGGTGAGGACAGTGAGCACGCCAAGCGGGATGTCCACATCAACGTTCCTGAGGTTGTTGGTGTTGGCGCCGCGCACCTGAAGCGCCGAGGAGGAGGTGCGCACGGCCTCCTTCAGCTTCGCCCTGTCATCCAGGTGATGCCCGGTGATGGTGTCGGAGGCGCGCAGGCCTTCCACCGTGCCCTCGAACATGATCTGTCCGCCGCCGGAACCGGCTTTTGGGCCCAGGTCAACGACGTGGTCGGCGATGGCGATGGCCTCGGGCTTGTGCTCGACGACCAGCACGGTGTTGCCCTTGTCGCGCAGGGCCAGCAGCAGCTCGTTCATCTTGTCGATGTCGTGCGGGTGCAGCCCGATGGTCGGCTCGTCGAAGACGTAGGTGACGTCGGTGAGCGAGGAGCCCAGGTGGCGAATCATCTTGGTGCGTTGCGCCTCGCCCCCCGAAAGCGTTCCGGAGGGGCGGTCCAGCGAGAGGTAGCCCAGCCCGATGTCGACGAAGGAATCCAGCGTGTCCCCGAGCGCGTCAAGCAGCGGGGCCACCGATGGCTCGCGAAGCCCGCGGACCCAGCGCGCCAGGTCGCTGATCTGCATGGCGCAGGCATCGGCGATGGACTTGCCATCGATCTTCGAGTTGCGGGCGTGCTCGGCCAGGCGCGTGCCGCCGCATTCGGGGCAGGCGGTGAAGGTGATCGCACGCTCGACGAAGGCGCGGATGTGCGGCTGCATGGCCTCGACATCCTTGGCCAGGAACGACTTCTGCATCTTGGGGATGATGCCTTCGTAGGTGAGGTTGATGCCCTCGACCTTGATTTTGGTCGGCTCCCGGTGGAGCAGGTCATGCATTTCGGCCTTGGTGAACTTGGACAGTTTCTTGTCCATGTCGAAGTAGCCGGATCCGGAGAAAATGCGCCCGTACCAACCGTCCATCGAGTAGCCGGGAACCGTCAGCGCCCCCTCGGAAAGTGACTTGGTCTCGTCAAACAGCGCGGTGAGGTCGAAGTCGTTGACCTTGCCGCGACCCTCGCATTCCGGGCACATGCCGCCGGTGATGGAGAAGGATCGCCGTTCCTTGATCTTCTTCCCGCCCTTTTCCAGGGTCACGGCGCCTGCCCCGGAAACCGAGGGGACATTGAAGGAGTACGCCTGCGGGGAACCGATGTGGGGTTGTGCCAGCCGCGAGAAAACGATGCGCAGCATGGCGTTGGCGTCGGTGACCGTGCCGACGGTGGAGCGCGGGTTGGAGCCCAGGCGTTCCTGGTCCACCAGGATCGCGGTGGTCAGCCCCTCGAGCGTGTCGACCTCGGGGCGGGCCAGGGTGGGCATGAAACCCTGCACGAACGCGGAGTAGGTCTCGTTGATCATGCGCTGGGACTCGGCGGCGATGGTGCCGAAGACCAGCGAGGACTTGCCCGAGCCGGAGACCCCGGTGAACACCGTGAGGCGGCGCTTGGGGATCTCGACGCTGATGTCCTTGAGGTTGTTCACCCGGGCACCCCGCACGCGGATCACCTCGTGGCTGTCGGCGGCATGCCTCGTTGCGGACGTGCTGGTCGTGGTCTCGCTGGTCATTGCTTCTCCCATTCGTGCCGGCTCCGCGGCGGCGGAACTCCCCACGCCTAGACTATCGCCCGCACCGCCGCCCGGTCTTCCTGAAAACTGCCCCTTCTACCGGGCTATGGATTGCCGTCTCCGGGTCGTTGAAAATGAGCGGTACGGAAGCCCGTCCGTGACATTTTTTCTTGTATCCGTGCCAGCGGTAAGGACCAAACGGAGAATTGGGGATGAGGGGTTTCGCGGGAACTGTCCAGTGCGGTCATGGAGCGAGCGGATGACTTCGATGCCGTGGGAGGGGAGCGCTTCGACGCCCAGCGTGTGGTGGACGACGACCGGCGGTTTCCCGGCCAGGGTCTGCGTATCGAACTTCCCCTCGTCGGTGATGGCCCGGTCGGAGTCCTGAGTAGTTGGCGGCGACCGGGCCGATACCCGATAGGGCCGGAAGGCCGGAGGTGTCGTCGGCTAGCCCAATTCCGGCAGCCTGGACAGCAGCGCCCGCGCAGCAGCAGTCGGGTCGTCCGCGTCCGTGATGGCGCGGACCACCACGATGCGCGAGGCACCCGCCTCGACGACCTGCTCCACGTTGCCCAGGTCGATACCGCCGATAGCGAACCACGGCTTGGTCGTCTTCAAGGAGGCGGCGTGCTCCACCATCTCCAGTCCGACGGCCGCGCGCCCGGGCTTGGTCGGGGTGGCCCACAGCGGGCCGACGCAGAAGTAGTCGGTATTGGGGTCAGCAGCCGCCGCGGTGATCTGCGCCGGGTCGTGGCTGGAAAGCCCCACGGTGACGGAGGGCCCGAGCAGCGATCTGACCCCGGGCAGCGGCAGGTCTTTCTGGCCCACGTGGAACACCGGTGCTCCGGAGAGCATCGCCAGGTCGGCACGGTCGTTCACCGACCACAACTTGCCGAATTCCCCGGCCACTTCGCGCAATACCTGGAGCAGTTCGAGCTCCTGCCCGGCGTCCAGGTTCTTGTCGCGCAGCTGGATGATGTCCACCCCTCCGGAATAGGCGGCGCGCAGGAAATCCGCGAAATCACCGCGCTCGGCCCGGGCATCGGTGCACAAGTAAAGGCGCGCGGAAGCGAGGTCCGGGGCGCTTAAGACGGGGGTCGCTTCATCTTGGGTGGTGATCTGGCTCATGTCTCCTAGACTAGTTCAGTACCGCGGGAGCCAGGAAAGCTGGCTGAGAGGGCGCCGATTGCGCCGACCGACAGACGCCGCCTTCGAAAACAGGGTGGCGTGGAACCTGATCCGGCTCATACCGGCGTAGGGAAGGAGACCTCGATGTCGCGCACCGTGCCCGACCCCCTGTCCACCGACGTTGCCGTCATCGGCGGCGGAATCATCGGCCTGGGCATCGCCCTCGAAGCACAGCGCGCAGGGCACCGCATCATGCTCATCGACCCGGACCCCGCCTCCGGTGCGACGTTCGCCGCTGCCGGCATGCTGGCCCCTGTCAGCGAGCTGCACTACCAGGAAGAGGACCTGCTTTCCCTCACCCTGGCCTCGGCCGCCCGCTGGCCCGATTTCGCCCGGACCCTGGCCGCCGAGACGGGCCTGGACCCGGGATTCCGCACCACCCCCACGCTGGCCCTCGGCGCGGATGCCGCCGACCGTGCCGCGCTGGGCGACCTGCGCGAGGCACAAACCCGGCAGGGGCTTGAGGTCACCCGGATAACCACCCGCGAAGCGCGGGCGCTCGAACCGTTGCTTTCCCCGCATATTTCCGCCGCCCACCTCATTGCCCAGGACCACCAGGTCGATCCGCGTGCCCTGGCCAAGGCCATCATGGAATGCCTTGCGGCAACCGGCACCAAACGCGACGGGGTGGAATCGGGGCAGACGCTGGTCCGCACCCGGGCAACGGCCCTGCTGCACGAGGATGCCGCCGATTCGGGCTCCCGGGTCACCGGGGTGCTGCTTGCCGACGGCACCGAGGTCCGCGCCAGCGAGACGATTCTCGCCAACGGCCTGGGCGCCGCCGATTTCGCTGGACTGCCCGATGCGCTGGTGCTGCCGTTGCGCCCGGTGCACGGGGACATCCTGCGGCTGCGCGTGCCCGAGCACCTGCGCCCGCTGACCACCGCCACGCTGCGCGGGATGGTGCGCGGGGTGCCGGTCTACGTGGTCCCGCGCGAGGATGACACCGTGGTCATCGGGGCGACCGCCCGCGAGGACGGCAACCCGGGGGTCAGCGCCGGGGGAGTACACCAGCTGCTGCGCGATGCCCAGGTGCTGCTGCCCGCGGTCGCCGAGCTCGAACTCATCGAAACCACCGCCCGCGCCCGCCCCGGCACACCCGACAATGCGCCGTTGCTGGGACGCATGGCCTCGGCGACCGGGCCGGATGTGCCGGGTCTACTGATCGCCACCGGGTTCTTCCGGCACGGCGTGCTGCTGACCCCCATCGCCGCCCACATCGCCGTCGAGCTGATCGCCGGCCGCAGCGACCCCGCCTGGGACCGCTTCCGACCCGACCGCTTCTCACCGGCCCTGAAACCCAAGGAGTATTCATGAGCACCATCCAACTCAACGGCGCACCCAGTCCGCTGGCCGCCGGGACCACCCTGGCCGAGCTGGTCACCGCAGTCACGGGGCGCGAGCTGCTGCCCACCGGCAAGCCCGCGGACGGCGGACGCCTGGGCGTGGCCGTTGCCCGCAACTCCGGCATCGTCCCGCGCAGCCAGTGGTCGGTGACCGAGCTTGAGCAGCACGACGACATCGAAATCGTCACCGCCGTCCAGGGCGGCTAGGTCCCTCCCTGCACATCCGCTCCGCCCCCCTCTTGGAAGAAAGCGAAGGACCATGACACAAACACTCACCGAGACCGAACCGCTGGTCATCGACGGCATCGCCCTGGGTTCCCGGCTCATCATGGGCACCGGAGGCGCACCGAGCCTGGACGGACTGGGTGCCGCGCTGGTTGCTTCCGGCACCGAGCTGACCACGGTGGCCATGCGCCGCTACAGCGCGCCCGGACCGGGGTCCACCGGCGGCACCAACCTCTTTGACCTGCTTCTCGAGAACAACATCCGCGTTCTGCCCAACACCGCCGGCTGCTTCACCGCCCGCGAGGCGCTGATGACCGCCGAGCTCGGACGCGAGGCCCTGGAAACCGACTGGGTCAAGCTCGAGGTGATCGCCGACGAGCACACGCTGCTGCCCGACGCCGTCGAACTCGTCGAGGCCACCGAGGCCCTGGTGGAGCGCGGCTTCAAGGTCTTCGCCTACACCAACGACGACCCGGTGCTGGCCCTGCGTCTCGAACAGCTCGGGGCCGCGGCCGTCATGCCGCTGGGTGCCCCGATCGGGACCGGGCTGGGGATCCTGAACCCGCACAACATCGAATTGATCGTCTCCCGGGCCTCGATCCCCGTCATCCTCGATGCCGGAATCGGCACCGCCTCCGACGCGGCGCTGGCCATGGAACTGGGCTGCGACGCGGTGTTGCTGGCCTCGGCGGTGACCCGGGCACAGGATCCGGTGCGCATGGCACAGGCCTTTAGACATGCTGTCATTGGTGGCAGACTGGCGGCACAAGCAGGGCGCATCCCCAGGCGCACCCATGCCCTGGCCTCCTCCGCCATGGAGGGACGCCCGGATCTCTAGAACCGGAACCGAAGGAGAGAACCATGCCCGCAAAAGATGTTCTGAGTCTCGAACAAGTCCAGGCGAATCTGTTGCAGCTGCCGCAGTGGCGCTACGGAATGGGTGCACTGCGCACAGCGTTGAAGTGCGAGTCCTCGGCCTCCGCCCTGGCGCTGTTCTCCACCATCGGCGCCCTGGCGCAGGAGGCCAACCACCACCCGGACGTTGATTGGCGTTACGACACGTTGTTCATCACCCTGACCTCGCACGATGCGGGGAGCAGGGTGAGTGCGCGCGATGCGGCGCTGGCCCGGTCGATCTCCGCCCAGGCACAGAACTCCGGCGCCGTGGCCAGGCCGGAACTGCTGCGCGTGGTGGAGATCGCCATCGACACCGACGACGAGGACGCCATCTCGGAAACCTGGCGCACGGCGCTGGGCTACAAGCGGCAGAAGGACGGCAGCCTGGCCGACCCCTTCGGCCGGGGACCGGCCCTGTGGTTCCAAAAGACCGCCACGCCCAACGCCAACCGTTTCCACCTGGACATCACGGTGCCGCACAGTGAAAGCTCGCCCATCCTCAGCGAGCTGGAAGCCACCGGCGCTGCCCTGGATCCCGAGGCAGCCCCCAGGTTTGTGGTGGCCACCGATGCGCAGGGCAACAGGCTATGCCTGTGCACCGAGGAAGGCCGCGAAATCGATGGCTCTCCCGTGGATGGCCAGTAGCCCCACTCATTGAGGATCATCCCCCCGAAAGCATTTCGCGGGGATGATCAATTTTGTTCTGGTTGCAAACGGCAGATCATTTTTTGTTGTCCCTTTCGTCCCCCTAAGGCAGGTTTCATTGAGTCAGACGCTCGTCGAAAACAACATGGCAACGTTGCCACCCCTTGTGGAGCCGGGTCCTCCCCTTCCCCCGGAAGAGCTCGAACGCTACTCCCGCCATGCCCTCATGCCGGAGATCGGGCTCGAGGGACAACGCCGGCTGCGCAACGCCAAGGTGCTGGTCATCGGCGCCGGTGGCCTGGGATCGCCGGCATTGCTGTACCTGGCCGCTGCCGGCGTGGGAACGCTGGGAATCGTCGATGACGACACGGTGGAGCTGAGCAACTTGCAGCGCCAGGTGATCCACGGGGTCCACGACATCGGCCGCACCAAGCTGGAGTCCGCCCGCGACTCGGTAGCCGCCATCAACCCGGGGGTGGAAGTCGTGCTGCACCCGGTGCGGTTGGATTCCTCCAACGTGCTGGAGATCTTCGCGGACTACGACGTGATCCTGGACGGGGCAGACAACTTTGCCACGCGCTACCTGGTCAACGACGCGGCCGCACTGCTGGGCAAGCCCTACGTGTGGGGTTCCATCCTGCGCTTCGACGGCCAGGTGAGCGTCTTCTGGGCGAAGCACGGCCCGAACTACCGAGACCTCTACCCGGAACCGCCGGCGGCCGGAACGGTCCCCTCCTGCGCGGAGGGAGGAGTCTTCGGGATGCTGTGTGCCTCGATCGGGGCGATCATGGTCACCGAAGCCGTCAAGCTCATCACCGGGGTCGGTGAAACCTTGCTGGGCAGGCTGTCGGTCTTCGACGCGCTGACCTCGCGCTGGCGCGAACTGGGCGTCGCCAAGGACCCGGAGGCGGAGCCAATCACCGAACTGGTCGACTACGAGATTTTCTGCGGGCTCACCGCAAGCGAAGGTGAAGCGGCCACGGACAATGCCGTGGTCTCCGTTGACGGGTTGGCCGAACGGCTGGGAAGACGGGAATCGGGGGAGGAAGACTTCATCCTCCTCGATGTACGCGAGCCGGTGGAATTCGAGATCTCGCGCATCCCAGGATCCGTGTTGGTTCCACTCGCCGGCATCAGGGACGGGTCGGCACTGGCCGGGATCCCACGCGGTGTGCCGCTGGTGCTGCACTGTAAGTCCGGCGTGCGTTCGCGGCAGGCACTGGAAGCCCTGGCCGCAGCGGGCTACACCGACGTCCTCCACCTGGATGGCGGGATCGATGCCTGGTTGAATGCGGAAAACCGGGTGCGGACTTAGTCTGATTCCAGCTCGCCGCGAAGCACCGCAATGTGGTCGGTGATCTTGCGCCGTTCGCCCTGCGTCCACCGCCGGGCCTGCATATCAAGCACGGCACGGGCCTCCATCTCACCGATGCCCAGGAGCTTGGCCACCGCGGTGCGGGCCTCGTCTTGGGTTTCCGCTGCTTCGATGGCGACGAACACTTGTTCGCGCCGCTCGATGGCTTGGACCACGGCTTCAAGGATCTGCAGCTCTGCGTGGGTGCTGTTGCGTGGGTCCTGTTTCATGTTGCCATCATGGCATGGCGCGTCGTCCCAACGCCCCCTATGCCGCGCTGCGGGCGACACAAGGGGGGCGTGGGGAAGACTGGCTACGCGTGCGGCGTGGTCTAGGCCAGCGTGGCAGCGTCGATCACGAAGCGGTAGTGCACATCCGAGGCGAGCACGCGTTCGTAGGCCTTGTTGATGTCTTCGGCCGCGATGACCTCGACCTCGGCGGCGATTTGGTGCTCGGCGCAGAAGTCCAGCATTTCCTGGGTCTCGCGGATGCCGCCGATCATCGAGCCGGCAAACGAACGGCGGCCGGTGATCAGCGAGAAGACGTTGACCGGCAGCGGCTCGGCCGGGGCGCCGACGTTGACCAGGGTGCCGTCAAGGGCCAGCAGCTGCAGGAAGGCGCTGATGTCGATGCCGGCACTGACGGTGTTGATGATCAGGTCGAAGGCGCCGGCCAGCACCTCGAACGTTTCGGGGTTTTCCGTGGCGAAGTAGTTCTCGGCGCCGAGCTTCACGCCGTCTTCCTGCTTCTTGAGCGTCCGCGACAGCACGGTGACCTCCGCGCCCATGGCATGGGCGATCTTGACTGCCATGTGCCCGAGCCCGCCGAGCCCGATGACCGCGACCTTCTTGCCCGGGCCCGCACCCCAGTGGCGCAGTGGCGAATACGTGGTGATTCCGGCGCAGAGCAGGGGAGCGGCGACGTCAAGTTCGATTGCCGCGGGGATGTTCACCACGAAGTCCTCGTTGACCACCACGGCGGTGGCGTAGCCGCCCTGGGTGATGGTCCCGTCCACGTCCGTGGCGCCATAAGTGCCGATGTTGCCCAACAGGCAGTACTGCTCCTCGCCGGCGAGGCAGTGGACGCATTCGCGGCAGGAGTTGACCATGCAGCCAACACCCACGCGGTCGCCCACTGCATGCCGGGTCACCGAGGCGCCGACCTCGGTGACGACTCCGGCGATCTCATGCCCCGGAACCAGCGGGTATTGCTGTGGGCCCCACTCCCCGCGCACGGTATGGATGTCCGAGTGGCAGATCCCGGAGTACTTGATACTGATCAGCACATCGTGCTCTCCGACTTCACGGCGGTCGATGCGGGTGGGGACGAGGTCTTCCGTTGCGGACGGTGCGGCGTAGGCGTTGATTTCAAACATGGTTCTCCGTATGGCGATAGGAAGTTTTTCACTGCGGGACGGGGGGGCACAGGCGCGCCTTCCGCGTGGCGGCCAGGGCGGCACAGCCCCGGTCAGCACCGTTAGGTGCGCCGATCCGTCCACGTCAATCAAATCATCACGTGTGCGGCATGAGGGAGGCCCTGTCGATACATGTACCGACAGGGCACCCCTGACCGTTCCGGTGATCCGCGAATTCCCGGTACTGCGGCCGTCCGGAACCACCGCTTAAGAGGCATGCCTCACGGTACGGCGTTCGAGGGCCGGTGAACCTGCCGGGGGAACCGGTCAGCCCCTGCGATGTGCGCTTCCGACCCAGGTGAACGGCACGGAATGTCGATCCGGATACCCGAAGCAAAGTGATTGGACGCGCCCGGTCCCATGGTCTAGCGTCAATTTCATGTCCAAGGCCGAAGCACCATCGAAAAACCAGAACCCGCTGCTCGTGCTGGGCAAGATCAGCGCCATCCTCGATTCGTTCTCGCTTCGCCAGCCGGTGCTCACCCTGGCGGACATCCGGGTGGCCACTTCGATGCCGACCTCCACGGTGCAACGCCTCGTCGCCAACCTGGTTGGCCAGGGATTCCTGGACCGGGACGGCGATGCCTTCCGCATCGGCATGAAGATGGCCTACTGGGCGGCCCCCGCCACGCGCGGCAAGGAAATCCTGAATGTGATCAGCCCGCTGCTGGCGGAACTGCGGGACACCACGGGCGAGACCGCCTGCCTGTTCCGCGCCGAGGAGCAGTACCGGGTCTGCGTCGGGATGGCCGAAACCAAGCACGCGCTGCGCCGTGAAATGCACCTCGGGAAGCTTGCGCCGCTTCACGCGGGGTCGGCCGGCCGGGTGTTGCTGGCCTGGAACCCGGACCTCCTGGCCATGGTGTTGGACGCCCCCTTGGAGCATTTCACCGACGCAACCATCACGAGCGCGGCGGATCTTCGTGACGTGATTTCCCGGACGCGCGCGGACGGCTTTGCGATCACCACCGGGGAGCGGGAGAGCGGCGCCTCCGGTCTCTCCGCCCCGGTGTTCGACGCGGCCGCCGGCCTGGTCGCGGCGGTGACCATCAGCGGCCCGACCATGCGCATGCCCCGCTCGGTGTGCGAAGGGTGGATCGAGCCGTTGCTGGAGACCGCGGAGCGCATGACACGCCTGATCGGCGGCCGCTTCCCCGGGGAGGCCGCGGCCCCGCGCAGCTAGTCGGCCGGCTGCCGCAGTACGGCCTGGATCTCCAGGCCGGCACGGACCATGGCTTCCGGCGCGGAGGCGACCATGACGTCGGCGAAGGAGTCGCGCGCCTGCCCCAGGTCCTCGCCGACGGATCCCACCACCGCAAAGATCGGCACGTGCGGTGCCAGGGCCGCCACCCGCCCCAGGATCACCGAGATGATCTTCCCGCCCATGGACTGCCCGTCGAGCCGTCCCTCGCCCACGACCACGGCGGTGGCCCGGGCCAGGTGCCGGTCGAAGTCGAGCGCATCGAGCACGAAGTCGGCACCGGAGACCAGCTCCGCCCCGAAGTGCGCCCACATGCCGCCGGCAAAGCCGCCCGCGGCCCCGGTTCCCGGAACCCCGGATGGGTCGCGGGGGAAGGTGCGCGCCTGCGCCCGCAGCCTTGCCGCCAGCAATGCGACGGTGGCCGGGTCCGCGCCCTTTTGCGGGCCGAAAATCCTTGCGGCATCCAGGAATTTCGTCGTGACGTCCGAGAGCACGATGATTTCGGCACCGCGTAGGCCCCCGGCCTCCTCGATGGCGCGCACCGCTCCGGTTCCGCCGTCGCTTGTGGCCGAACCGCCGGCCGCAACCAGGATCCGCCGGGCACCGTGGGCGACGGCCTCAACGACCAGCGGGCCGGTGCCGTAGGTGTCGGCGGTGAGGGGGTCGCGGTCCCCGTCGTGGGGCACGTGCAGTCCGGAGGCCTGCGCCAGCTCGACGACGGCGGTGCTCCCGGCCAGACCCAGGGTCGCGGTGACCGGTGCGCCCCAGGGATTGAGGACAACCACCTCCACCGGCACGGCACCCAGCCCGGCGCAGAGCGCGTCGAAGGTGCCTTCGCCGCCGTCGGCCACCGGGATGCCCATGGCCGTGCCGCCGGCACGCCTGACACCGGTGGCAATATGACCGACGACCTCGGCAGCGCTGTAGGTGCCCTTGAAGCTGTCCGGGACGATCAGAACGCTCATGCGTAGACCTCCGGATTCACCGGGTGCGCGGGCACCTGGCCGCCGGCCATGGCGATGGCGTTCAGGGCGCTCAGCCGCGCCATTTCGGCGCGGACCGGCACCGTGGCGCTGCCCACGTGCGGCAGCAGGACGGTGTTGGGCAGCAGCGCCAGCCCTTCTGCCAACAGCGGCTCGTTCTCGAACACATCCAGTCCGGCACCGGCGATCCGGCCCGTGGACAGGGCATGGACCAGCGCGTCCTCGTCGACGATGGGACCGCGGGCCGTGTTGATGAGGATGGCCGAGGGCTTCATCCGCTCCAGCACCGCGGCGTCCACCAGATGCCGGGTGTCCTGGTTCAACGGCACGTGCAGGGACAGGTAGTCGCTGGAGGCCACGAGCTCGTCCCAGGGAACCTGGCGCACCTTGCCGGCGAACTCGCCCAGCTCCTCCGGTCCCACCACCCGGTCGCCGGGCGGGCGTGGGGCAAAGAGCACTTCCATCCCGAATCCGAGTGCCCGGCGGGCCGTGGCCCGGGCGATGCGCCCGAACCCGGCAAGACCAAGGGTGCGCCCCGAGACGTCGAAGCCGAGCAGGAGCTCGGGTTCCCAGCCGGTGAAGCGTCCCTCCCGGACCAGCCGGTCCGCCTCGATGACGCGCCGCGCGGTGCCCAGGATGAGCAGCATCGCGATGTCCGCCGTGGCATCGGTGAGCACCCCGGGGGTGTTGGCCACCGCGATGCCGTGCTCGGTGGCGGCCGCAACGTCGATGTTGTTGTGGCCGACGGCGTAGTTGGAGATTCCCTTGATCCGAGCCCGGGCGAGCAGCGGCGCATCGACCAGATCGCGCAGCTGGGTGAGCACCACGTCGAATTCCCCGCTGGCGCACAGCGCATCAAGTTCGGCGTAGGTGGGCGGTGCATCCAGGACGGTCAGCTCGCCGGCCGCGGCAAGCAATGAAGGCGCGGGCTCCGGCACCGGCGTGGTTAGCAGGATCCGTGCCCCCACTACAGGGAACCCTCGCACGAAGGGACGCGGTCCGAGGCGATGACCCAGTCGAAGGCCGCGGCATTGGACCGCGCACCCTGGGCCGACTTCGAGCGGTTGGGTTCGCCCAGTTCCTCCAGCAAGTCCTCGGAGAGTTCGACCAAGCCGGCGAAGCTGCGCGGATCGAGCCATTCGGGGCGGGTGGCGAAGAGGATGTCCTCGCTGGAGGTGTTGCCGCTGGCCCCTGGGGCAAACGGGCAGCCGCCCAGCCCGCCGAGGGCCCCGTCCACCACACCGGCTCCGGCGCCGATGGCGGCAAGGGTGTTTGCAACGCCCAGGCCCCAGGTGTCGTGGCCGTGGTAGACGATGCGCCGTGCCGGGGTCTCGTCGCGCACCCGGGAAATCAGGCTTGCCACCTGGGCGGGGACCGCCTGGCCCAGGGTGTCGCAGATGACGATGTCGCAGGTGCCTTCCGCGCGTGGGTCGTTGGCGATGTCCAGGACCCGCTGCTCGGGGACCTGCCCGTCGAAGGGGCAGGTGAAGGACGTGGCGATGCACAGCTGGATGCTGCCGTCCACGGCGCGGGCGTACTCGATGGCCTGCGGCAGGGCGGCGAGGCTGGCCTCGGTGCTCCGTCCGATGTTCGCCTGGTTGTGGGCGTCGGAGGCGGAGAGGCAGTACTGGAAGTTGCGGATGCCGGCCGCCGCTGCCTTGGCGACGTGCCCGGGGGTGGCGACCCAGATCCAGCACTTCTCCAGTTCCTCGGCGGTCAATGCAGCGGCGACCTCCAGGGTGTCGGCCATGGGCGGGACCAGGTCCGCCCGTGCCATGGAGCCCAGCTCGATTTCCGGCACGCCCAGGCGGAGCATTTCGCGCACGGTTTCCACCTTGCGTTCGGTGGACAGCAGCTTGCCGGTCAGCTGCAGGCCGTCGCGCAGGGTCACGTCGCGCAGCACGGCGCGGGGTTCAAGGGTGTGGTTCATGCCAGGGTCCTCTCGGGGTTTGATGCTGCGGTGATCTCGTCGGCGTCCATGCCCAGCAGGCCGCCGAGCACCTCCTGCGTATGTTCGCCGAGGTCCGGGCCGAGCGTGCGGATTGGCAGCGAGGTGCCGCCGATGACCGGAACGATGCCGGGGAACCCGACGCCCTCGAGGATTTCCTCGCCCGTGGAGACGTCGAATGACTGGATCATGTTGCGGGCGGCGTATTGCGGTTCGTTGACGATGTCTTCGGCGGTGTAGATGGGTCCGGCGGGGACGCCGGCGGCGTCGAGCATCCGAAGCGCCTCAACCGAGGGCAGCGTTGCCGTCCACACGCCGATGGCCGCGTCGAGCTCGATGCGCCGTTCCCAACGCTCGGCGTTGGACTGCAGGGACGGGTCGTTGCCCAGGTCCGGGCGCCCGATGGTCTCCATGTAGCGGCGGAAGATCGCATCGCCGTTGCCGGCCACCACGATGCTGGCACCGTCCTTGCAGACGTAGGCGTTGGACGGGGCGATCCCCTCCATGCGTCCGCCCACCCGGCTGCGCCTGTCTCCGTAGGCGCCGAGGTCGGGGATGAGCGACTCCATCATGGAGAACATGGCCTCGTGCAGGGCCACGTCGATGACGCGTTCGGCCAGCGGCACCTTCACTGCGGTGCCGCGGCGGGTTTCGCGTTGGAACAGCGACATGACCGAACCGAAGGCCGCGTACAGGCCGGCGATGGAGTCGCCGATCGAGACGCCGACGCGCACCGGGGCGCGGTCCGGGTCCCCGACGAGGTTGCGGAATCCGCTGAAGGCCTCGGCGACGGCCGCGAATCCAGGGCGTTCGGAAAGCGGGCCGGTCTGGCCGAAAGCCGAGATCCGGGTGATTACCAGGTCGGGATTGGCCGCATTGAGGACCTCGGGGCCCAAGCCCCACTTCTCCAGGGTTCCCGGACGGAAGTTCTCCAGCAGGATGTCGCACTGCTTGACCAGGTCCAGGACGGCCGTTCGTCCGGCGTCGCTGCGCAAGTCCAGCACCACGGACTTCTTGTTGCGGTTGATTGTCCGGTAGAGCATGGACACGCTGCCCTTTTTCAGCCGCCAGTTGCGCAGCTCGTCGCCGGTTCCGGGGCGCTCGACCTTGATGACCTCGGCGCCGAAATCGGCCAGCAGGCGTCCGGCGGTCGGGGCGGCAATGTAGTTTCCGAGTTCCAGGACCCGGACTCCGGCCAGTGGGGCAATATCTTTTTCAGGCAATTGGGGGACTTCCTTGGGTGTGACGGTGGCTAGATGAAGATGGACAGGACCAGGACCACGAGCATGGCCACGACCGAGGCGACGGAGACCCCGAAGGTGACGGTCTTCAGCGCTCCCCTGACGGATTGGCCCAGAAGCGACTGCAGCAGCCAGAAGGTGTTGGAGGTGACGTGAACCATGAACAGGGAGCCGGCACCGGCAGCCAGGGCAATGAGCACGGGGTCGATTCCCAGGGCCGGTGCGATCGGTGCGAGCAGGCCCGCCGCGGTGATGGCGGAGAGGGTCACGGATCCGACGGCGATGTGCAGGATGGCGGCGATTCCCCAGACCACCAGCAGCGGGGCCACCGCGCTCGCCGTGAAGAAGCCACCGAGGATGTCGCCGAGCCCCGCGGCCGCGACGGTTGCAGCGAGGGAACCGCCGACACCGGTGAGCAGCAGG
Organism: Paeniglutamicibacter sp. ORCA_105; assembly: GCF_045798545.1. Taxonomy (NCBI): domain Bacteria; kingdom Bacillati; phylum Actinomycetota; class Actinomycetes; order Micrococcales; family Micrococcaceae; genus Paeniglutamicibacter; species Paeniglutamicibacter sp. ORCA_105. The sequence continues at coordinate 21,345 of NZ_JBIXLM010000004.1, forward strand.
ATCTGGCCGCTTTCCTTGAAGCCCGAGGCAATGGCGTTCTCGACGCTCTTTTGGCCGACGGTGTAGCGGCCGACCAGAGTGGTGCCGATCAGGCCAATCAGCAGCGCGACCACTGGGTTTCCCACCAGTTGCAGAGGGGCGAATTCCGCACCGAGGATATCCACCAGTGCGCCGCCGGCAATGAGTGCCAACGAGACCAATAGCGGGGTGAAGAGCAGGAGCAGGGGTGCTTCGCGGGGCGTGTGTTCGGCCACGACCACGGAGCCCGGGTTCGCCTGGGGCCGGGTGCCCTCGGGCGCGGATCCTGCGGTGGTGGAGGAAATTCCGTAGGCGTCGGGGCCGTGGGACTGGCTTGGCTGGGCCTGCGGGAAGTCCTCTTCTTCGAAGATGTGCTGCTCGTCGCGGTCCGACTTCCAGAATCCGCGCTTGAACAGGAACGTCATGATGGCAATGGAGACAACGATGGTAGGTACGACGACCAGGAATCCGAAGATCAGCATCTTTCCCAGGGGCACCCCGAGCAGGCCGGCCAGGGCCAGCGAAGCAACGCCGGGAACCATGAAGACGATGCCGCACTCCAGCGCGATGGCCATGGCCGCGGCCATGCGAGCCGTGCCGAGTTTGCCGATTTTCGGTGCCATGCGTCGGGCCAGCGGCGCGGAGATCACCAGCAGCACGTCAAGGAAGATCGACTGCAGTGCTGTGCCGATGGCCAGAGCCATGGTGTAGGGAAGGGCCTTGGGGCCGAACACGCGCAGCAGGTGTTCCACTAGGCGCCGGATGGCCCCCGTCTCATTCAGGATCGAACCCATCAGTACGCCGAACGCGATCAGCAACCCGACTTCGACCATGATCTCGCCAAAGCCGCCGGTGATGGTTTCGATCGTCTTGGTGATACCCAGTCCCGTCGACAGGCCCAGGTACAAGGAACCCAAGACCAGGGCGATAACGGGATTGACCTTGAATCTCACGATCAACAGCACGGTGGCCAAGACGGCCACCGCGGTGTTGATCAGAATCGCAGTTTCTGACATGAGTTGATCCGATCGTGAAGGAGGGGAAAGCCTACGTAAAGGGTGACCTGCGCCACGCCACTCAACCCATAGTATGGGTTGAAGCTCACTATGTAAACAATGCGTTGTGGATTGATCGCCGTACCGAACACCATGAAATTCGTCCTCGAGTGCAAATCGACGTCGAACCTGCATCTCCGGCAATCCACGGACTGAGGCGGCTGTATTCGCAGGAGCCGCGGGATATGGGCAGCACTTCAAGGTTCTGGGCCGCACGGGGCATCCGAAGTAAGTCACAGACAACCGGAAGCCGGCGCGTCTACAATGTCTTAGGCGCCGGAACACTCACTGCACCAAGCCGGCGGCCCGGGGCGGGCATCCAAGGTTGAATGCCGACCCCTGCACAACCCCCTCCAGGAGATCCCCCCTATGCAGCGAACCATGTTCAAGTCCAAGATCCACCGCGCCACCGTCACCCATGCGGACCTGCACTACGTCGGGTCCATCACCATAGACGCCGACCTGCTGGACGCCGCGGACATCCTGCCCGGCGAGCTGGTCTCGATCGTCGATGTCACCAACGGTGCCCGGCTGGAGACCTACACGATTGCCGGGGAGCGCGGATCCGGGGTGATCGGCATCAACGGTGCAGCTGCGCACCTGGTCAACATCGGGGACCTGGTCATCATCATCACCTATGCCTCCATGACCAATGCCGAGGCCCGCGCCTTCAAGCCCTCGGTGGTGCACGTCGATGAGAACAACGCCATCCTCGCGCTGGGATCCAACCCGGCCGAGGCGCTTGCGGACGGCCTGGAAACCCCGCCGTTCGCCATCTTCGTCGACGCCTGAGAATCCGCCGAGTCGTTCCCGGTCAACCAATAGCGGCATGATGGGAGCATGGAGAATACTGCCGCGCACCCCTGGACCAAGAACTACCAGCCGGGCGTCCCGGCCGAGATCGAGCTCCCCACCGAATCACTGACCGCGATGTTCGAGCGCTCCGTCGCCGAGGCGGGGGACAGCCCGGCCACCGAGTTCTTCGGGAAGCGCACCAGCTACCGCGAGCTCGGAGAGCAGGTGGAGCGCGCCGCCGAGGGGCTGCGCCTACTCGGAGTCCGTGCCGGAGACAGGGTCGCGCTGATCCTGCCCAACTGCCCGCAGCACGTCGTGGCGTTCTACGCGGTGCTGCGCCTGGGCGCGGTGGTCGTGGAGCACAACCCGCTCTACACCTCGCGCGAACTGCGCCACCAATTCGAGGACCACCAGGCCCGCGTGGTGATCGCCTGGGACAAGGCGGCCGAATCGGTGCACCAGTTCCCCAAGGACGTGCGCATCGACACCGTCGTCTCGGTGAACCTGCTCGAGGCGTTCCCCGCCGTGAAGCGTCTGGCACTGAACCTGCCGCTCAAGAAGCTCCGCGCATCCAAGGCGGCGCTGACCGCCCCCGCCCCGGGGACCATGACCTGGAAGGACCTGCTCAAGGCCGAGCGGATCGATGCCGCCCATCCGCGCCCGGCGGTCGGGGACCTTGCGGTCATCCAATACACCTCCGGGACCACGGGCCACCCCAAGGGCGCCATGCTCACCCACTACAACCTGTATTCCAACGCGTTGCAGGGCGAGGCCTGGATGGCCGGGGCGCAGGAACGCAAGGAAATCCTTTACGCGATCCTGCCGATGTTCCACGCCTTCGGCATGACCCTGTACCTGACCTTCGGCGTGAAGAAGCAGGGTCTGCTGGTGCTCTTCCCGAAGTTCGACCCGGACCTGGTCCTGGCGGCGATGAAGAAGTCCCCAGCAACCGTCTACTGCGCGGTCCCGCCGATCTACGAGCGCACGGCCATGGCTGCGAAGGAAAAGGGCATCTCGCTGCGCTCGGCCAAGTACTGCATTTCCGGGGCCATGAACCTGCCCGATGCCGTGGTCGAACTCTGGGAATCGGTCTCCGGCGGCCTGCTGGTGGAGGGCTACGGGATGACCGAGTCCTCACCGGTGGCCCTGGGCAACCCCTTCCACCCGACCCGGCGCACCGGGACCATCGGGGTGCCGTTCCCCTCGACGGACATGAAGGTCGTGGACTTGGATGACCCGTCGATCGAGGTGGCCCAGGGAAATCCCGGCGAGTTGCTGCTAAAAGGCCCACAGGTGTTCGCCGGTTATTGGAACAACCCGGAGGAGACTGCCAAGACGCTCACCGCCGACGGCTGGTTGCGCACCGGGGACGTGGTGACGGTTGATGCCGAGGGCTTCACCACGATCGTGGACCGGGCCAAGGAACTGATCATCACCGGCGGCTTCAACGTCTCACCCACCGAGGTCGAGTCCGTGCTGCGCGCCCACCCGGACGTGCGCGACGCAGCCGCCTTCGGCAAGGCGTTGGAACGCGGCGGGGAAATGGTGGTTGCCGCCGTGGAACTCGAGCCCGGGACAGAACTGGACGAGGAAGGCCTGCGCGAGCACTGCCGCGGACAGCTGGCGGGCTACAAGGTGCCCAAGCGGATCGTGGCCATCGAGGCGATGCCGCGCTCGATGCTCGGCAAGATCTTGCGCAAGCAGGTCCGTGAGCAGGTCTCGCCCGGACTGTAGGCGGCCGGAAGGCACCCACAGCGAAGCCCCGGCGGGCAACACGGCGTTTTTGCCGCGTTGCCCACCGGGGCTTCATGGTTGAATCCGGCTATTTCTTGGCGGTGCCGTCGGCGCCGACGGCGAATTCCACGACGTCGTCGTAGATCCGCCGTTCGGTCTTGACCAGGTTGTAGTCCTCGTCCAGGACCGGGAAGAGGTAGACCGGGCTGAGCTTGATCTTCGCCCCGTCGCCCTGCCGGGCGATGTCGATCTGCAGGTGGCCATAGTGCAGGCCGCCGTCAAGAAGCTGCGGGGTTCCGCTCTCGTCGGTGGCCCAGGTTTCGGGCTGGTTGGCCGCGGCGGACCACTTCGAGTGGGTGTTGAAGCGCAGCGGCTCATACTCGCCCTTCTCGTTCTTCACCAGCTGCTCGCCGCGCAGCCCGTCGGAGGCGACGCCCACGTCGTAGGAGTGGAAGCCCTGCCCGTCGCCGTCACCGTCGACCCAGGAGCGCTCGAACATCTCGTCGTGGCCGGAGAGCACCGTGGCCACCCCGTACTTCTCAAAGAGCGGAGAGTAAGCGCGCATGGCGGTGCCGGACTGGTTGTCCGCGTGTTCGTGGTTCGGCGGCGTTCCGTGCACGCCCGAGGAGTATGCGGCGTGGTGGAACTGGACGATGACGATCTGTCCCTGTTCGCGGGCCTCGGCCAGTTGCTGCTCGGTCCACTTCCACTGCTCGCCGCCGACCGACATGTTGGGCAGGTCTGAATCCTCCGTGGTGGTGCCCGCGAATAGTTCGGTGTAGGCCTTGTCGTAGTCCGCGTCGGTGAACTCGCCCGGGGTGTCGGTGGAGAGGTTCTCCGCGGTGAGGTTGGAATCGTCGCCGGAGAAGGGTTCGCCGGAGAGGGTGCCAGTCTTGGTGTTCTCGTCAGGTTCGCCGTTGGTCGAGTCCAGGGTGAGCACCGTGACCGGCCCGTGGTCGGTGCGGTAGTAGGAGCCCTTGGCCGCCGGGTTGGCGGCGTCCCCGTCGTTGTCGAAGTAGGAGAGGTACTTGTTGCGCGAGATCACTGCCGGGGACTGGTCTTCCGGGGTTCCATAGCCGCCGTTGATGCCCGCATAGGTCTCCCAGTTGCCTAGCGCCGTCACCAGCGGGACGTTGGAGGCAAGGTCGCCGTGGTCGCCGGCGAAGTAGCCAAAGAATTCGTCCCAGGCAGGCTGGTAGCCCGCGCCCTGGACCAGGTCGCCGGCGATCAGCATCAAATCCGGGTCGGCCGCCTCGATCGCCGCCATGTTTTCGCGCATCGCGGTGTCCTGGTTGAGCGGGTAGCGAAGCGTGAAGTCGCCGTAGCGGGTGGTGGAGCCGAACTTCTGCGCCCAGGCGGAGTCGGTTCCGGGACGCTGTTCGGATTCGGGCGTGTACCCGTTGACCGGGTTCAGTTCCCACTCGCGGTGCTCGACGCGGCCCATGGGTTCGGTCTCGGAGTCGGAGAACGCGATCAGCCGCAGGTCTTCCCACGCCTCGGCGTCGGGTGCGGTGGTGAAGGTGCCCTCATGGCGCTTGCCGCCCTGGTCGACGGTGTAGTTATAGTCCTTGCCGGCCTTCAGTCCCTCGACGGTGAGCGTGTGCTTGTAGTTGGTGTTGGCCTTGAGCCAGGAACCCTTCACCAGGCCGCTGATGCTTTGGTCCAGTTCTTTCTGGGTGTATTCCATCAGCGGCATGTACTTCGGGGCCGAGGTGATCACCCGCTGGTTGCCCGCGCCCTGGCCTTTGCCGTTGCCGATGCCCGGTCCGGCGACGGCCAAGGTTCCCGGGTCGGCCGTTTCGCTGATCCAGCTGATGGTCATGGCGTCGGACTTCGAGTTCTGCAGGTAGGGCAGCACGCGGAAGCCCGGCTGGGCGTCGCGGGTGCCGACGGTGCTGTTGGCCGGTGCGGTGGTGGCGCCGGCCGGTGTGGCCAACAGGGGAGTGGCCAGAACGGCGAGTGCCAGGGCAGCGGACAGGGACTTCTTCATGTTTTGCCTCACGGTGCGGTGTTGGATTGGCGCGGCCGGGGGAGCGGCGCGCGACCCCATCCTCCCCGACCCTCACCAACCGAAGATGGCGCACCGGTGAACATGCGGTGACCGCGGGGAGCCCTGTTTATGCGGGCGTTCCGGCTCCACGTCCGCCTTGCCCCGGAGCTGCGATGTGTGCGAATCTGGGAAGAACCCTCATGACACGGGTTCCGGACGATGGGTGCCGTACCCGGTGTGCGACAAGACGGCCCGCGAGGAGTCAGTCATGTCTTGGTTTATTCTCATTGTTTCCGGCGTTCTAGAAGCCGTTTGGGCCACCGCGTTGGGCAAATCCGAAGGGTTGAGCCGGTTGGCGCCCACCGTTGTATTCGCCGTGGGACTAGTGTTGAGCATGGCCGGCCTGGCCTATGCGATGAAGGAACTGCCACTCGGTACCGCCTATGCGGTATGGGTCGGAATCGGTGCGACGCTGACGGTCGTTTACGCGATGGCCACCGGCACCGAGACGATCTCGATCCTGAAAGTGCTCTTTCTGCTGATGATCATCGGCGGCGTTGTTGGCCTCAAGTCCCTTCACGCCTGAGCTCGGTTCATCGCAACCTCGATGGGCCGTAAAGGGTCCGGCGGTTCCCGGATGCTCGCCTGTTGTGCGAAGTTTTCACGCATCCCTTGCCTGGTTCGCCAGGAGGAGCATAGGTTTGGGGGACTGTCGGGCGTTTCCTTGGGGGAGAAGCTATGGATCACTATGAATGCTTGGGGGTGGGACGTGCTGCATCGCCCCACCAAATCAATGTCGCTGCCAGGTTTGCCTTATGGCGCAATGGCACCAACGCTCTTGAGTGCCGGCGAATCATGGCTGCATGGTTCGTCGTGGGGGACCCGAACCGACGGTTCGACTACGATTTCTGGCTAATGTGCAACCCTGGACCCACGGAAACCTTCGTGCCTGTGGAACGAAACACCGCCACGGAACAGGTGCCATGAATCGAACAACCCCCAGGCAGTGCCGGGCGTGGTGATTGTTGGTCGAGGGGCAGACAGCGTCTTGGATCGCGGCTAGGCTGGGCCGCAAACACCGGCAACCCGACGCGCGCGGCGCTGGGGGAGCGAGAGGACCACTGACATGGGCTACACGCACAGCATCACGGTTTCGCTGGACTGGGAGGAAGCAGTGGCCCGCACCAAGGATGCACTGGGGCGCCAGGGCTTCGGGGTGCTGACCGAAATCGATGTGCGCGCCGTCCTGACGGCAAAGATCAGCGCCGAATCGGCCGATCGGATCGGCGATTACCTGATACTTGGGGCGTGCAATCCGCATCTGGCCAATCGGGGATTGCTCACCGAGCCCGAACTTGGGGCCTTGTTGCCGTGCAACGTGGTGGTCCGCAGGGCACTGGACGCGACCGAAACCACGATAGAGGCCATTGACGCGCAGGTCCTGTCCCGCATTAGTGGCAATCCTGCCATTCGCGAGGTAGCCGCCGATGCCGATACCCGCCTGAAGGCGGCGCTGGACCAGTTGCGCGGCACCTGAACGATCCAACTCCTGGTGTCGATTTAGAGTTGCGGAACGCAGGCGCCGGCGCCCAGTAGGGCAAGGCCCTCCCGGTCTCCTTCTGCCAGTGTTGTCCGGTCATTCCGGCCGCCGTACATCAGCTGGTCCGGTTCATCGACATGGTCGAGTCCCAGGACGTGCCCGAGTTCGTGGATGACGACCGCACGGACCAGTTCGGCACCTCCCGGATATCCCAGGATCGGGACCAGCCCCGGGGCATCCAGCATCACTTGTCCGGCCACGTAGACGAAGGGGTGCCCGGGCGTGTGGGCGTATTCGCTTCCGCCCAGGCCGCCCACATCCCCCGTCAATCCGGGTGTTTCCTCAGGGTCGGACCAGGTGAGCAGAACTGGCGCCCAGCGCTCCCCGTAGCGCCCGGGCTGGTACCTGTCCCGTTCCCTGCTTGGCCCCTCCGCCGTGGGGCCGTCATAAACGAAGCGCAGGCCGCTGGCTGCCGAAACCTCGGCGACCGCCTCGTGGATCAGGACCTCGCCGCCGGCCGGGGAGTTCTCCGGACGAATCACGTAATGGACGGGGCGGCACGGATCGTAGGCGACGAAGTCCTGCCGGGGGTCCGGGGATTCCTGCAGCCGGAACGCGCCGGAACCGGTACCGGCCGGCGGCTTGCCCAGTGGTTCGGCGGCTGCCTCGACGCCCGGTGGCGGCACCTTTGACCAGGGAAGCAGGGGAACGAGCGCCGGCATGATGTGGCGGTCCAGGATCGCGGGGCTGTAGTAGAGCCCAACCAGCAGCGTGATGACCAGTCCGAGGTTCCATGTGCGGCGAACAGGTCTGGACCTGCGGCGTCTGGCGGGTCGTTTTCGCCCGGTGGCGCGGTTGCGGGATTGTAGCGCTGCCGCCCGGCGCGCTTCCTGGTCAAGCACCCATGGTGGAACCCTCCCGCTCCGCGGGCGCTGATCCTGGTTTGCAGGCCAGGGATTGCGGTTCCATTTTTTCTCGCGTGGCATTTAACCCCCAAGGTTTGTGCCTGTGCGGGGCTCCCCAGCCCCACACAACCCAGCATAGGCCGAAGACGCGACAAAGGGGGCGGGATTCTTCCCGCCCCCTTTGTCTTCGTTCCCGGCTACGCCGCGAGTGCAGCTTCCCGGCCGGCCGAAACGTGCAGGCCCGATTCGTCGGCTGTCACCGTCACGGTGCCTCCCGCGCCCAACTCGTCGGTGACCAACAGGTCGGCGACCCGGTCGTCGAGTTCGCGCTGGATCACCCGGCGCAGCGGGCGGGCACCGAACTCCGGCTCGTGGCCTTCGGCGGCGATCCAGCCGACAGCCGCCTCGTCCACCTCGAGGCCGATGCCGTTGGCGGCAAGCCGGGCCTCGGTGCGGCGCAACTGCAGCCGCACGATCCCGCGCAGCTGCTCCGCCTCCAGCTTGCGGAAGAGCACCGTCTCGTCGATCCGGTTCAGGAACTCCGGCCGCATGGTCTCACGCAGCCGGCCCATGACCTTGGCGCGCAGCTCGCGCTCGGAGCCGGTGCCGGAATCGCTACCGAAGCCCAGCGGGGCGCCGCGGCTGGCCAGGAACTCCGAGCCGAGGTTGGAGGTCATGATGATGACGGTGTTGCGGAAGTCGACGGTGCGGCCCTGCCCGTCGGTGAGCCGGCCGTCGTCGAGCACCTGCAGCAGCAGGTTGAACACGTCGGGGTGCGCCTTCTCCACCTCGTCCAGCAACACGACCGAGTAGGGACGACGGCGGACGCGTTCGGTCAGTTGCCCCGCCTCGTCGTAGCCGACGTATCCCGGAGGAGCGCCGACCAGCCGCGAGACCGTGTGGCGCTCGCCAAACTCGCTCATGTCGAAGCGCACCATGGCGGACTCGTCGCCGAAGAGCGAGGCCGCCAGCGCCTTGGCCAGCTCGGTCTTGCCCACGCCCGTGGGGCCCAGGAAGAGGAAGCTGCCGACCGGGCGGTTTTCGTCGCCCATCCCGGTGCGGGAACGGCGAACCGCCTTGGCAACGGCAGTCACAGCATCGTCCTGCCCGACGACCCTGTCGTGGAGCTCGTCCTCCAGACGGGCCAGGCGTTCCTTGTCGTCCTCCGTCAGCCGCGCGGCGGGGATGCCGGTGGCGCGGGCGATGACCTCGGCGATCTGGGCTTCGTCGACCACCGCGTCGGCGGTGCCGGTACCCGACTCCTCGGTCTCGGCCAGCCGGGCAGAGATTTCCTCGGCCTCGTCGCGCAAACGCGAAGCGTCCTCGTAGCGTTCCTCTGCCACCGCGCGGTCCTTGGCGGCTGCGAGCTCGGCTATCCGCGACCTCAGGGCCACGGTGTCGATGCCCGGTCCGCGCTTGAGGCCCAGCCGGGCACCAGCGGTATCGATCAGGTCGATGGCCTTGTCTGGCAGGTACCTGTCGGTCACGTAGCGGGCCGACATTTCCACCGCGGCGCGGATCGCCTCGTCGGTGTAGGTGACACGGTGGTGCTGCGCGTACCTTTCCTTCAATCCGTGCAGGATCGCTACGGCGTCCTCAATGGAGGGCTCGCCGATGGTCACAGGCTGGAAGCGGCGTTCCAAGGCTGGATCCTTCTCGACCTTGCGGTATTCGGCCAGCGTGGTGGCGCCGATGAGGTGAAGCTCGCCGCGGGCCAGCCGGGGCTTGAGGATGTTGCCGGCATCCATGGATCCCTCGCCGCCTCCGCCGGCGCCGACCACGGTGTGCAGCTCGTCGATAAAGACGATCACCCCCCCGTCCTGCGCGGCGATCTCGTCCATGGTCTGGGTCAGGCGCTCCTCGAAGTCGCCGCGGTAGCGGGTGCCGGCGACCATGGCCGGCAAGTCGAGCGCGATCACGCGCTTGCCCGCCAACTGATCCGGCACCTCGCCGGCGACGATGGCGCGGGCGAGGCCCTCGACAACGGCGGTTTTCCCGACGCCGGCCTCGCCGATCAGGACCGGGTTGTTCTTCGTGCGCCGGGCCAGGATCTCGATGGTCTGCTCGATCTCCTGCGTGCGGCCGATCACCGGGTCCAGCCCGTCCGCGGCGGCCCGGGCGGTCAGGTCCATGCCGAATTTCTCCAGCAATGGCGTCTCACCCTTGGCGGGCTGCTTGGCCTCGGCGGATTTCCGCTGGGTCGGAGCGGCACCGGAAGGTTGTTGTTCGGCACCCTCGGCCGCGGCCTGCAGGGACTGTGGAGTGACCCCGGCGGCGCCGAGCACCTGCCCGGCGGGGGATTCGGTGTTGAGCACGAATGCCAGGAACAGGTGTTCGGGATCGATATAGGTTGAGCCGAAGGCCCGGGCGACCTGGTAGGCGTCCAGCAGGGCGCGCTGGGCCGATGGGGTCAGCGCGGGAGCGGATTCGGAGTGTCGCGGCCCGGTTTCGGGCAAGCGCTGTTCGGCGTCGCGGGCAATCGCCCCGGCATCGGCCCCGGAGCGGCGCAGGGCCTCGTCGACGGGCTCGACCTCGAGCATCACGCGCAGCAAGTGCAGCGCGTCGATGTCGGTGTGGCCGTGTTCAACGGCGAATTGCGCGGCACGGGTCAGTACCTCGTGCGTGTGGCGGCTGAGCAGCCGGGTGATGTCGACGGGGCGCCCGAAGCGGCTGGTGCGCTGGCCTTGCAGGTAGCGCGCCAGGAAATCCTCGAAAGAGCCGTTGCCGGCGCCGGATGGGCCAAAGAATGCTGGCATGTTTCCTCCTATTGGATACTTGAGTGCCGTTGACTCAAGTTAACGCGGATGCCAACAGGATATTCCCGGGCGTGATTCCGGCGGTGCAATGTTCGCCGACGGCGAGATGCCGGGGGGCGACGGCCGGGAGATGCTTTCAGTGCGGCAGCACGGAATATGCGCCTGCATCGCGGTGCCACCCACCCGCTTGCCCTTCAGGCCGGCGGGTGGGGACGGTCGTCCTTCTTGCCCGAAGCGTGGATGTGCCAGTGTTCCTATTTCCCCACGCCGAGAGCCGCCCGGTGATAGTCCTGAACAACAACAAGGACTGCGCCGCGGCCACAGCGGTCCCGTTAAGGAAGAAGGTCCAACCCAGGATGGTGTTGCGGGTCTTCACCTGCTGAACCTGGCGCCTTATCCGCAACTGGTTGAAGGCGTGGTGAGCCACGGTGGAGGGAATTGGCCCGACGACCGGCTTGGACGGGAGCATCCGCACCGCCGCAGAGCCCGGGCCCATCGTCTACTTGATCACATTTAAGCTACCGTCCCGGGGGAGCTCCTGGCTATTGCCATCCAGATGGAACCGGAGCTGCTGGTGCAGCCGTGGGAGGACGGCGTCCGCCCGGGGTCCTAGTCACCATGGAAAGGGCCGGAAGTCCGTACTTGTGCGGGTGTACGGGATAGAGGCAGCGGGAGCCATCGACCGGTGTCGGCACCCACGTATTTGTCCGCCGCATGGATTGATAACGGAATTGTAACTTTTGTATTTACCCTCGTAGGGTTTTACATCGGGTCGCATCTAGGCAACCCAGTCCCGATCCGGTTCGCCCAACCCTACCGGCGGATCGCGGAGCAAAAATTCCCGGTAGGGGCGGAGGACCCAATCAACCGATCCTGGTCTTGCACCATGGATCTCGGGGTGAAGTTGAGTCCGCCTTTGCGGGCTCGGCCGAGTTGATCTCATGACTCGAATCCGACAGCTAACTTCGCAGGCGATACATGAGAGGTAAACATTTGACCCAGCACCATAATTCCGCGCGCCGCCGCGCGTCCGGCCCCGTTGACGCCAAGCCTGCCAACGCTTCCACGGAGCAAATCGCGAGCACCGCACAGAGCGGCGAAAACACTTCCCGGCAGTCGGGCCGCCGCGCACTCGGCGCGGTCCCGGATTCCACGCAATCCCCGAATGCCACGGAGTATGCCGGCCGCCGCTTTGTGGCAGGCCTGCGCTATGGAGCGGCCCCGGATGCTTCAACCATGGCCGACGCCGAAATCCCTCCCGCATCTGGTGCACAGTCGGTGCCTGCGGAAGCCGGCAAGCTGGACAACGTTCGGAAGTTCGCGCCCCGGAACCGGCACCCCCGCCTCGGGTTGGCGCACAAGCTCGCAGCAGTCGCCGCCGTGTCCGCCCTGGCATTCGCCGCCGCCCCCGCGCAGGAAGCCGAGGAGGTTGCCCCGGAGCCCCAGCGCGTCGCCCAGACCGCCGTCGCAGATGTCAAAGCCCCGGCCGGTGACAAACTCACGGTCGATCGCGCCTCGGTGACCAGCAAGTTCATCAAGGTGGAAAAGAAGGAAGAGAAGCCGGCCCCTGTCACGACCGTTGCCGCGGGAAAGGTCGCCAAGGACGTCAAGCCGGCGCCCGCCGCCACCGCTGACACCGGAAAAGTCACCAAGCTCGCCCAGCCAGTGGACAGCATCCGGTTGACGTCGCGCTTTGGTTTCCGCAAGAACCCGACCGGTCCGGGGTACATGAACCACAACGGCCTGGACTACGCAGTTCCCATGGGTACGCCGATCAAGGCAAGCGCCGCCGGCACCGTCGTGCAGGCCGAATGGGCCGGCCACTCCGGCAACCGCGTCAAAATCGACCACGGCAACGGGCTGGAAACCAGCTACAACCACAACTCGGCCCTCAAGGTGTCCGTGGGACAAAAGATCGGACGCGGCGAGGTCGTCGCCCTGGCTGGCAGCACGGGCAACTCAACCGGCCCGCACCTGCACCTCGAGGTCATCGTTAACGGCAAGTGGGTCAATCCCGAGGGCTGGCTATAACGGCCAGGCATCGCCGATCTGTGGCGGACTTCATCTCGTGTACCTCGAGAACTTGTCCTGCAAAGCTGAAACGATCCAGATCACCACGGCAATGACCGCAAGAACGCCCACGAGTCTCCCTATGCGGCCGCTTCCGAGCATCCGCCAATGTGTTGCTCGTCACGGCAGTGCGGGGAATCGAGAGGCCCATTGCGTGGTTGACATTGATTGACGCATCAAGCACCACCCCCCCCAAAAAAACAGGAGACTCCCTCTTATGGCAACCACCGTCCTGACCCTCGTCGGTTCCCTCCGCAACGGTTCCACCAACCAGCAGCTGGCTGAGGCCACCGTCGCGAACGCCCCCGAGGGCGTTGAGGTGAACCTTTACGCCGGCATCGAGGACATTCCGTTCTACAACGAGGACATCGACGTCGAGGGACAGGTTCCGGCTGCTGCCGTCGCCCTGCGCGAAGCCGCCGGTGCGGCCGACGCCCTGCTGCTGGTTTCCCCCGAGTACAACGGCACCATGCCTGCAGTGCTGAAGAACGCCATCGACTGGCTTTCCCGCCCGATGGGCGCCGGCGCCGTCTTCGGCAAGCCCGCCGCCGTCATCGGCACCGCCTACGGCCAGTTCGGTGGCGTGTGGGCCCAGGACGAGGCCCGCAAGGCCGTCGGCATCGCCGGTGCCACCGTGCTGGAAGACGTCAAGCTCTCCATCCCGGGTTCGCTGGTCCGCTTCGCCGAGACCCACCCGAAGGACGACGCAGAGGTTGTCGGCCAGGTTTCGGCAGTGCTCGAGGGCATCCGCGCCGCCGCCGAAAGCAACTAGTCCAGAAATGGCATTGACCCTTCGGGGTCGATGAGCGCACATGTGGCCGGTACCTGTTTCGGGTGCCGGCCACAAGCGTCTGCTGCGGCGGCACATGGCTAGTATTGGCACATGAACGACGTCATGACGCTGCGCTTCCTCGCCGCACCCACCGATGTTTCCGAAGACGGGCTCACGGTCCAGGCCGGGCGGGTGCTCGAATGGATCGACAAGGCCGGCTACGCCTGCGCCGTCGGCTACTCCGGCGGGTACTGCGTCACCGCCTACGTCGGGAACGTCCACTTCACCCGGCCCATCGAAAACGGCGACCTGATCGAGGTCACCGCCCGGATCGTGCACACCGGGCGCAGCAGCATGCAGGTGGTCGTCACGGTCGACGCCGCCGATGTGCGCGAACGCGTCTTCAAGCCCGCCATGGACTGCATCCTGGTCTTCGTGGCGATGGACGAGCAACGCCGCGCCAAATCAGTCCCGCCCTGGGAGCCGGCCGATGCCGCATCCGCCCAGCTGGCGCAAGGCGCGGCCGACCGCGTTGCCGCGCGCGCCGAGATCCGGGACGCCATGCGCGCCCAGCAATACACGGATGCCGGAACCGCGCCGCGGGAGCGGTTCCGGTTCCTGGCCTCGCCGACGGATGTGAACTGGGGCGGGAACGCGCACGGCGGGATCGTCATGCGCTGGATCGACGAGGTCGCGCGGGCCTGCGCCATGGGCTGGTGCGGCAAGGATGCGGTGGCCGTCTATTCCGGGGGCATCCACTTCACGAACCCGATCCACATCGGCGACATCGTGGAGCTCGAGGCCCGGTTGATCCACACCGGGCCGCATTCCATGCACATCGCGGTGCATGTCCGGGCGCGGGACCCGCGCGAAACAGCGTGGCGCGACACGACGCGGTGCATGACCATCTTCGTCACCCGCGACGAGTCGGGACGCGCCTCCGATGTGCGGCAGCTGGCGCTCACCAGCGACGAGGACAGGAGGCTGGACGCCCACGCCGTGGACCTGGTCCGGAGGCGCGCGGAACTGAGCCCCATGCGATTCGCCACGGAGCGGGTGTACTGAGCCGGCGGCAAAAACCGTACGGGGCAGGTGCGGTCTCGCATCGGACGGTGCCCGCGATTGCCTGCCGGTGCCTTGACGACCCCCGCCGCGTTTACGATTCCGGCGAATGCGTGTGGTCCCCGCGCGCCCGAAGCGAGGCAACCTCGACGGTGTCCAACCTCGGGTGCAAATGGTCCCCATCCCGGACCACCCCGGTGATCCAGCTGATTTCCAGTCCGTCGCCGGTGGCCTCGATGATGGCCAGGCAGTTGTCGAACCACGGCCCCTTGATGCCGCTCCAGGCAAACGGGGGGTTGGGCACGTGCGCCCGGCTCGCCATCCAGGCCCCGAACGGGACCGCGGGACCCAGCGCCAAGGCTGCGGCAAAGTACCGCAGGAACCGGGGAAGCGGGTTGCGGATCGGGGAACACACGGCCTGCAGGATCCTGCTGCCGCCCTGGCGTTCGACTTCGGAAACGTAGGAAAAGTGCACATCCCCGGAGAGGAACGTAATGGTCTGCGGGGCCGGTCCGCGCTTGCCGTCGGCGACCTCCGTGGCAAACCGGGCGACCTCCTGGAAGCTGCGTTGGAAGGCCGCCCAATGTTCAAGGTCGAATGTCCTACGCAACCGCTCGCCCAGCCAGCCCCGCAGGCTTCTGCGGCTTCCGGTGGAGATGGCCTCATCCCAGGATTCCACGTGGTGCAGGCCCATGGGCAGCAGGAAGGGCAACGAGGTTCCGATCAGCAAGTGGCGGAAGCCGCCGCGCATCCGCTCATCGAGCCACGCGAGTTCAGTCGGGTCGAGCAGGGCACGCCGCCCGGGGTCCAAGGTGCGGGCGGCCCGGGAGTCAACCACAATCAGGCGCACCGCATCCCAGTCCCGGCAGTAGCTCCAACTGTGGCTTTCGGGTTCCGCGTCGACTCGCTCGGCGAATTCGTCCAGCTCGGCGGTCAGGTCCAGCTCGCCGGTTCCCGTGTGGGCAGCGATGCGCCGCCACAGCGGATCGGCCGCCCGCTGTTCGGGGGAGAGGTTTCCGAGGTGCTGATAGATCCAGTACGAACCGATCCCGGAAACCATGCGTTCGTGCCACCAGCCGGTCTTCTGCATCTCACGTTTCCACTCCAGGGATGAGTTCCAGTCGTCGCGGATGTCGTGGTCGTCGAAGATCATGGCGCTGGGCAGCGTGGAGAGAAGCCAGCGGTTGGCCGGGTCCGACCAGGCCAGGCGATAGAGGTGGGCGTATTCCTCGTAGTCCTTCAGCTCTTCCCCGGGGGCTTCCTTGATGTTGCGGCGCCTGCGGATGAACTCCTGCATTTCCAGGCTCGTGGAGTCCGCGTAGACCTGGTCGCCAAGGAACAATGCCAGGTCCGGCCAGCGGCCGTGCTCGAGCCCGGCCATGGAGAGGGCGTAGGCGCGCATTGCGTCGACCCCGTGCGTGCGATTGCCGGCTTCGTCATGCGGGACACTGGTGCGACAGGATCCAAAGGCCAGCCGGGGCTCCTTGGCCGGATCCAAGGTGGCGATCATGGAGTCGGGGAAACCGTCCTTGATGGGCCAGACACGTTTTCCGTTCAGGTGCACGGTGTAGGGACGGACGGTTCCCGCCCTTAGCCCGGATACCTCGACCAGCGCGTAGTGGTGGCCGTGGGCACCGAACGTCGCTGCCTGCCAGGAGTCCGCGCCGCAGCGGACCTCGACGGTGCAGGCCATGGCGGTTTCGACCCAGATGCTGGCGGAGGTGTTGTCCACGTGGCGGAGCATGGGGCCAAGCAAAAGGCCCTGGGCGGTCTCCGGGCCGGGGCCGGCCGGTGTGGTTCCAGTGCTCATCGGAATTCTCCCTGGTGGTGCCGGTCAACCCAGAATGGCACACCGGAATCGTCCGGCATAGACCGGCATTCCAACAAAACCCGGTCCCCGCCCTCTCGTCCTGGCCCGATGTGCCGCTGCCCGGTGCGGGCAGTGCATAGGATGGGCTGATGAGTCACTCCCGCTACCTGCAGACCCGCCGGCGCTTCGTCCCCGCTGCTGCCCCGCACGAGGTCTTCGAGCTGCTCACGAATCCCGAAATGCACCCTGTCATCGACGGCTCCGGAACGGTGCGGGCCTCCAGCGGCCGGTCACAGCGATTGACCCTGGGCAGCGAATTCGGCATGCAGATGCGGATGGGCATTCCCTATCGCATCAGCAACACCGTGGTCGAATTCGAGCAGGACCGGACGATCGCGTGGAGGCATTTCAGCGGACACCGCTGGCGCTATGAACTTGAACCCCAGGATTCCGGGACACTGGTCAGCGAAACCTGGGACGCCAGCCGGCTGCGGCACCAGTGGATGCTTCGGCTCCTGGGCTTCACCCGGAGAACCGGGCCGAACATGGAACGGACGCTCGAGCGGCTCGCCGCGCAATTCCCCGGCCGCGCCGAGTAGGGCACTCCGGAAGGGCAAAACACCGTGCGCCACCGCGCATCACGCACCTCCCGGCGCCGGGCACTAGGCTAAATGCCATGAGCCAACCACCCGCCCCGGGACCGTCGAAGCCACGGCTCGCACCGATGCGCATCACCGTGCCGAGCCGCAGCGACGCCTTCCTGCGCAAGTTCACCGAGGTCATTGGCGGGCCATTGGGCAGGCACTCCAGCCCGGGGCGCATCGCCCCCGGGTTCTTCACCGTCGAACGCGTGCTGGTCATTCTCACGGTGATCGGTGCGTTACTGGCGGTTCTGGCGAAGAATGCCTGCAGGCTCAATGGCTGGGGCGGCACCAACCCCTATGCGTGGGCCTGCTATTCGGACTGGACGGCACTCTTCCACGCCCGCGGCTTTGCCGAGAACGCGTTCGCCCCCTTCGCCGCCGGCGCCGAGTTCGAATATCCGGTGTTGATGTCAGTCATCGCCTCACTCACCGCTGCCCTGGTGCCGGCCGGTGAATTCGACAGGTCGCTGGCCTTCTTCGACCTGAACCTCTTCCTGGTGGCGGGCCTGTGGCTCGTCGTCGTCGTGGCCACGGCACGGACCGCCGGGCGCCGCCCCTGGGACGCCGCCATGGTGGCACTGGCCCCGGGAATGATCCTCGCCGCCTCGATCAACTGGGACATGTGGGCCGTGGCGTGCCTGGCACTGGCGATGTTGGCCTTCTCGCGGCAAAAAACTTTCCTGGCAGGGGTGCTCATCGGCGTGGGGACCGCGATCAAGGTCTTCCCGCTGCTCTTCTTCGGCGCCGTGATCGTGCTGGCCATCCGCACGGGCAGGTACAAGCCGCTCATCGTCTCGCTGGCCGGGGCGGCCCTGGCCTGGCTGGCGGTGAACCTGCCCATGGCCCTCGTGAACTTCGACGCGTGGAAGCACTTCTTCACGTTCACCGAGGACCGCGGGGCCGGGCTCTCGTCCTTCTGGCACATTTTCAACGTCACCGCCGGCGTCGTGCCGCAGATGTCGGAGCTGGATGCCGCCACCATCAATGCCCTGGCCCTGGGGCTCTTCGTGGCCAGCTGTGCATTCATTGCCTATCTGGGCCTCAACGCCCCGGTGGCCCCGCGGCTGAGCCAGCTGGTGTTCCTCATCGTCGCCTCCTTCATCATGTTCAACAAGGTCTACTCGCCGCAATTCGTGGTGTGGCTGATCCCGCTGGCGGCACTGGCCTGGCCGAAGTGGAAGGACTTCCTCATTTGGCAACTCTTCGAGGTGCTGCACTTCTGGGCGATCTGGATGTACCTCTACGCCACCACCGCCGACATCCAGGCCTCCAACACGTTCCCCACCTCCTTCTACGTCTTTGCCGTGCTGGGGCACATGATCGCCACCGGGTACCTGATGTACCGGGTGGTCCAGTCGATGTACGACCCCGAGCTGGACCCGGTGCGCCGGGTGGGGCAGTCCGATCCGCAGGCAGGTGCCTTTGCCGGGGCGAAAGACCGGTTCGTTTTGGGAGCAAAGCATGGCGCATGACGTTGCGGTGATCGGGGCCGGGCCCAACGGGCTGGCCGCAGCCCTGACGATGGCCCGGGCGGGGCTTTCGGTGCGGCTCCTTGAGCGCAACGACACCGTGGGAGGTGCCGCGCGCACCAGGGAGCTGGGGTACCTCGGGGCAATCCACGACCTGGGCTCGGCGGTGCACCCGATGGCGCTGCTCTCGCCGTTCTTTGCGGAGATCGGCCTGCGGGACCGCGTCGACTTCGTGGTTCCGGAGATCTCCTTCGCCCACCCGTTTCCCGACGGCCGGGCTGGCATCGCCTGGCGGGACCTGGAACGGACCGTTCAGGCGCTGGGCGCGGACGGCAACGGCTACCGCAGAATCCTTGGGCCCGTCGTTGAGCGCATGGCAGCAACCTCCGACCTGTTGCTGCATCCGCTGCTGCGCCTCCCGCGGCAACTCGGTGCACTCACGGTCTTCGGGCTACGCGCGGCCCAACTCATGGTCCCGGGCCTGGGCACCGGCGAACTCGCCGCGGCGATGATTGCCGGGTGCGGCGCCCACACCCCCGGCGGCGGGAGGGGCCCCGCCGCAACGGGTGCCGGTCTCTTCCTCGCTGCCGCTGCGCACTCCGGGGGGTGGCCGATCCCCATCGGCGGCTCGCAGGCGATCTCGGATGCGTTGGCTGGCATGTTCGTTGAGGCCGGGGGGAGCATCGAGCTGGACACCGAGGTCACCGACCTGGCCCAGATCCCCGAAAAGACCGTCCTCTTCGACACCTCCCCGGAGGCACTGGCCTCCATCGCTGAGCGGGTGCTGCCGCAGAAATATAAGAACATCCTCACCGGCACGCGCCGGGCCCCGGGATCCTGCCTCATCCACTATGTTCTCCACGCACCCGTGCCGTGGCGCAACCCCGAGCTTGCCGATGCCGGCACTATCCATCTGGGTGGCACCGCCGCGCAGATTGGGAGGGAAGAGCGCCGGGTGCGCACCGATGTTTCGAGCGCGCCCTACGCGATCGTTTCCCAGCCCAGCCGCTTCGATGCAAGGCGGGCCCCGGAGGGCAAGCACGTGCTCTGGGCCTATTGCCACGTGCCCAACGGAAACCCCGCGGACCTCACCGCCGTGATGGACCGCCAACTGGAGGCCGTGGCCCCGGGCTTCACCGACACCATCGAATACAGCCAGGCGGTTACCGCGCCGGGACTGGCGTCTCAGAACCCCAACCTGGTCGGCGGGGACCTCTCGGGCGGGGCGACCGACATGCGCGGCATGCTGGTCCGCCCCACGCTGTCCACCGATCCGTGGCGGACCCCGGCCAAGGGGATCTATCTGGCTTCCAGTTCAACCCCGCCGGGTCCGTCGGTGCACGGAATGAGCGGCCACCTTGCGGCGCTGAGCGCCCTTGACCACGAGTTCGGGATCCACCGGTAGGCAGCGAGAATCCGCGGATAAAAAGTATAGGAAAAAACCTATACTCCCCTATACATCCTTAGACTTCACCAGATTCCGCTATGAACCGGGGGAGCTCGGGCCATTTCCTGAGGAAGACGAAGCGTGGGATCAACCATTTGGTGGAGCCGGTCCGTGAAGGTGCGCGGCTACGCTGGGTGTTGTGACAGATCCTGCCCCGCAACCCAGCCTCGGAGCGGAGCCGAGCCTCGCAGATGCCCCTACCGCCTCGGCCGGCGAGATGGTGCTGCGCGTTCTGCGCGTGGGGCTGCACGTCGGCTTCGCCGTGTTGCTGGGCGTCGGGCTGGTGCGCGCGCTGCTTTCCGAAACGACGATGCTCCGGCTGATCACGGCCATCGCCCTCACCGGTCTGTTGGCAGCGCTGTATCTGGCCGGAACCATCGCGGAAAAGCGCCATTCCGCCGGACGGGCGCCAAACACCGTGCGCTGGGCCAATTGGTGGCTTGCAGGGGTGGTGGTGCTGTGGCTCGTGCTGCTCTACCTGCACGCCGACTATTCCTGGCTGGCGTTCCCACTCTTCTTCCTGCACCTGCACATCCTGGGCCAACGCCATTCCCTGATCGCCGTGGCGTTGCTGACCGCCTCGGTCGTTGCCGCCGGCTGGTTCCACTCCGGGTCCCTCGCCCTTCCGCAGATCCTGGGCCCGGTGGTCGGGGCGATCTTCGCGGTCATCATGGGCATGGCCTATCGGGCGTTGTACACAGAGGGGGTTAACCAGCGCCTGGCCCTGGACGAATTGCGCGCCACCCGGGCTGCGCTCGCCGAGGAACAGCACCGCGCCGGGACCCTGGCCGAACGCACCCGGTTGGCCCGCGAAATCCACGACACCCTGGCACAGGGGCTCTCCAGCATCGTGCTGGTCTCCCGATCCGCCACGGCCGCCCTGGCGGCGGGGGACACCCGGGCCGCGTCCGAACGGCTCGAAACCATCGGCGCCACCGCCGCCGAAAACCTCGCCGAGGCCCGCGACTTCGTGGCCGACCTATCCACGGCCGGCGACGGAGCCCATTCCCTGGCCGGAAAGTTGCGCCGACTCTGTGTCGCCACCGAACGCACCGCCGCGGCAGCCGGCCACGGCTTCGAGATCACCTTCCGGCAGGACGGCCCGGCCACCCCGCTTCCCACCGAGGTTTCTGCGGCACTTATCCGCGCCGCCCAGTCCGGGCTGGCCAACGTCGCCGCCCACGCGCACGCCAAACGCGCGGTCCTCAGCCTGGGCTACCTGCCCGACGCCGTGACCCTGGATCTCTTCGACGACGGGGACGGCATGCGAACCGGGGACCTTCCGGCCAAGCCGCGTGCCGACGGCACCGGCTACGGCCTGGCCGGGCTGCGCGAGCGCCTGGGATTGCTGGGCGGAAGCCTGGAGATCGAATCAACCCCCGGGGAGGGGACGGTGCTGGGCGTTCGCATCCCCTTCACCACGGAAGAGAGCAGGCACGATGCCTAACCTGAAGATCATGCTGGTCGACGACCACCCGGTGGTGCGGGCGGGCCTTCGCGCCGTGCTCACCGAACAGGGCGGGCTCTCGGTGCTGGCCGAGGCCTCCGACGGGGCTGCCGCCTTGGCGCAGCTCGAACGGCTGAAAACACTGGGCCAGCGCGTGGACGTGGTGCTCATGGACCTGCAGATGGACGGCATGGACGGGGTCACCGCCACCGCGCGCATCCGTGCAGCGGACGGACCTCCGGTACTCATCCTGACCACCTATGACTCTGATGCCGACATCCGGGCGGCGCTGGATGCCGGGGCGGCAGGCTACCTGCTGAAGGACGCCCCGCTGCCCGAGGTGCTGGCGGCGGTCGAGGCCGCGGCGGCGGGGGAGCAGGTGCTTTCGGCGGGCATCGCCGCGCGCATCACTCCCGAGGCGCGTGCCAACTCCACGGACCTGAGCCCGCGCGAACTCGAGCTGCTGCAACTGCTGGCCCGCGGGCAGAGCAACAAGGAGATTGCCGCCGAACTGTTCATCTCCCAGTCCACCGTCAAGACGCACCTGATCCACATCTACGACAAGCTCGGGGTGGACAACCGCACCGCGGCCATCGATAGGGCCCGGGGCATCAGACTGATCCGCTGAACCCTTGGTTGGCTACGGCCCGGTGACGTCGGACTCTCGCCTGAGCGTCTCGAAAATGAGGGGTTCGATCTTTTCTCGCAGATAGTGTTGTCCCGCCACCGAGGGATGCAGGCCGTCAGGTCCCACTAATCGGTCGACATCGTCGACGAACCAGCCCTGCGCAATGGGGTCGACGTGGATGGCACCGGCGGCCTGCGCCTGACGCTTGACCACGTCCCTGACCGCCAGGTACCTTGCCTCCGGCAGGGTGCTGTAGGCCGGCGGTCCAACCACCAGGAGGGTGGCGCGCGGTGCCCTTTCCTTGGCCGATGCGTAAATCCCGTCGATGACGGCCGCCAGCTGGGTGGGGTCGTGGTGCAGGTCGTTGACGGAGCCGAAGAACACCACGAGGTCGGCGTCCGATGTCACCCCCTGCTCCACTTGCCATGCGAAGGTGGATCCGGTGATGCCGACGTTGAGGTAGCCGCTTCCGTTCTGTGCAGTGTTGAGGATCTTGAGCGGAATCGAGTCGTCTCGGGGTGACGTGGCGATGAGATTCGGCCAGGCGCTCCCGGCGCTGGTGCCAAAGCCGGTGCTCATTGAATCACCGATGACCACCACGTTGCGCAAAGTTCCCGACGCCGGCGACGAGGAATCCGGTGCGGTGGTCGTGGGCCCGGTGCCATGGCAGCCGCCCAGCACCAGGGCCGCCGAGAATGTCAGCAGCAAGGGAACGACGGATTGCCGCCAATGCCTTGGAGCATGCTCCATCTTGGTTCCCTTTCTGGGTGAACCGGGCACGCCACCCTCCTGGCGCCCTCCCTCAAAACGACTGTCGCTCCCCAGCGTACGCGCAGCGTCTTGGCGCCGGCAGGGGCGTCGGCGCGCGGGCCTGGGATCAGCTTTCGGGGCAGTATTTATCCCGGGCCATGGGAATGGGGGAATCGACGATCTCGCCCTCGTTCTCCGAGCAATCGAAGACTCCCCGCTCCTTGTCTTTCCAGCTGTTGACCCTTCCCTGGTCGGAGAGGTTTCCGCACTCCAGGGTGATCGGCACGGAGACTTGTCTTACGGCCTGGTAGCCCAGTGTCTTGGTTGGTTCCTCGATGGACTCAAGCAACTCCACAACGCCGTCCAGCCCTTCAATGCCGCCCAGCGTGGGGTAGCCGATGGTGTCGCCGATATCCTCGGTGAACCTACCGGTGGAAGGGCCGGCCCCGTCCCAACTGATCGTCGCTTCATAGCTCTCGCTGAGGTATTGCGTGGTTTTCTTCCCACCCGAGGTCGTGTCCAGTTCCATGGCTCCGATGATTCTCCAGTCCTCCTCGCGAGGTGGACCCGAGGTAATGACCGGATTCTCGCAGCTCGCCCAATTGTTCGGGTCGCCCCCGGCTCTCTTGGCCGGTGCCGAGGGTGATTCGGACGCCGAGGGGGTTGGCACCGGTCCGTCCAACGGAACGCATCCGGCCAGCAGCAGCATCGTTGCTGCCAGCGGCAGGATCGCCATCGAGGTCCTGCGGGCGCTGCGGCCGGTTGCCTTCACGGTGAACCCTTTCAACGATGTTTGCCCAAACCTACACCGGGATGCGCCGCCGAACCCGGCAACCCGGCTCAGGGCTGGCGCGGTGCGTCCCCGGGCTGCACCCAATAACCCGGTGCGGCGATCGCCGGTGCCGGCGCGGGCGGGACGCTGAGACGCTGGATCTTGCGCCTGTTCGCCAGCCAGACGACGACCAAGACGAAGACCGTCGTGGTGGCCATCGATGCGATGAGGCTGGGCAGGTTGCTTTCGGTGACGCTGACGTCGACCAGGCCGATGGCGCCCAGGGAGAAGATGGCGGAGTTGTTGACCACGTGCAGGGCAATGGCCGCCTCCAGCCCGCCGGTGCGCCACGTGAGCCAACCTGCGGCCAGGGCGAAGAAACCCACATCCAGCTGGCCGTAGATGTCGTAGGCATGTCCCATCATGAAGAGGGGAATGGGCAACAGGATTGCGAAGGCGGGATGGCGCAGCCAGCCGCCCACCAGCTGCATCAGGTACCCGCGGAACACATACTCCTCGGCCGTGGCCTGGAACGGCACGAGCAGGATGGTCAGCCCGAGCAAGAGCCACATGTCCGGGGCGTTGAAATCCGGGCTGAAGCCGAGCCCGGACAAGGCGTCCACGACGAAGGTGATGCCGAAGCTCAGTGTCAGCACACCGAGGGCCACCAGCGCGCACAGCCCCAGCCAGCCCCAGCGCATGCGTCCGGCCACCGAGGTCAGCGATCCGACCTTCTGGACATTCATCATCCGGGTGGCCAGCAGGATCACCGGCAGCATCAGGATCAGGGAGACCATGGAGATGACAAAAATGAACGGGTCTGACATGTCGATCGAATCGATGGAGATCATGGCCTCGTCGGCGGCGCTCTCCAGCTCCGGGTTTCCGATGGCGACGAAGACAAAGACGAGCCCAACCAGCAGTATCAGGCCCAGATACAGGCCCAGGGCGATGAGGCCCACCATGATGGTCTTCCACCAGCGGTAGGCGGAGTAGGTGCGGGCCAGCCGGTGGAACGGCAGCGGTTCGGCCGGGACCGGCGGCGCCGGGGGCACCGGAACCCATTGGGCTGGGAGCTGGCCGGGCTGAGGGTTCTGTGCCGGGGGCAGTTGCGGCGGCGGGATCGTGTTCATGTCACCATTCTGTATCACCAGGGGCCCTGGGCGCCTCGCCAATTGGGACGATCTTTCCGTGGCCGGGAAGACGGTCTCACGTGGTCCTTTCGGTCGATACCAGCCAACGGGCCCCGCCGGTAACGTTAAGCCCATGACCACCGCACCCGAACCGGCCACCCCGCGCACCCGACTGCGCCGGTTCCTGTCAGAGGCCTGGCGCGTCGGTCTGGGACTGGTGTTCGGATTCACCTTTTTTGCCTTTGCCTACATGGACTATTCGTTCGACGAGGCATCCGACGTGGACGCGGTGGGTGCCGTGATTGCCCTCGACATGCTCTGCGGCTTCATCGCCCTGGCGCTCTATCCCTTCCGGCACCGTTTCCCGGTGCCGGTCACCGTTGGTCTCGTGCTGCTCTCGACCCCGTCAACGCTCGCCGCCGGCTTTGCCATGCTGGCCGTGGTGTCACTTGCGGCCAGGCGCCGGGTGCTGGAGATCATCGGCATTTCCGTGCTCCTGGTGATTGCCGGGATTGCAGGGGAACATCTCGTGGGCACCGTGGTGCTGCGCGAAGACGACGGAACCACCTGGTGGCAGTTGGGCATCGTTGCCGTGGTGATGGTCGGGTTGTTGGTGCTCACCGGGATGTACATCGGCGGGCGGCGGCAGCTCACCGAATCCCTGCGTCAGCAGGTGAACAGCGCAGAGCGCGAGCGGCAGGCGCAGATCCACGCGGCCAAGGCCGACGAGCGCACCCGCATTGCGCGCGAGATGCATGACGTCCTGGCGCACCGGCTCTCGCTGGTCGCCCTGCACTCCGGTGCGCTGGAATACCGCAGTGACCTGACGCCGGAGGAGACCAGGCAGACGGCCGGCGTCATCCGCGAAAATTCCCATCTGGCCCTGGGCGAGCTGCGCGAGGTGCTGGGCATGCTGCGCGACCCCAACACCCTGTTCGACGGCGAACTGGCCAAGCCGCAACCGACTGCGGGGCAACTGCAGGAACTCCTGGAAGAGAGCCGGGCGGTGGGCACCGCGGTCCACCTCGACCTTGCACCGGAAATGCAGGGTCGCCTGGACGCCCTGCCCGAGGCAACCGGCCGCCATCTGTACCGGATCGTCCAGGAGGTGCTGACCAATGCCCGCCGCCACGCGCCCGGGCAGGAGGTCAGGCTGGAAATCGGAGGCAACGGGGGCGACAGGCTGTTCCTGCGCGCCTCCAACAGCTTGGACGAGGTGCCTCCCCTCGTCTCGGGAGCGGGGCCCCTGCCCAGCTCGGGCCTGGGGCTGGCGGGCCTGGCCGAGAGGGTCCGGCTGGCCGGCGGGGAACTTCAGGTCGATCCGGAGGCCAAGGGAGAATTCGTGCTGAAGGTGTGGCTGCCATGGGGACGGTAGGCGTGTCGATCCGCATCGTGCTGGTCGATGACGAGAACCTGGTCCGTGCCGGGCTGCGCATGATCCTGGAATCCGACCCTCGCATCGACGTGGTCGGCGAATGCGCCGACGGGCGTTCGGCCGTGGCCATGGTCGGTTCGCTGGCACCGGATCTGGTGCTCATGGACATCCGCATGCCGGTCTTGGACGGGCTGGCCGCCAGCGAGGCGATCCTCCAGGCCAACCCGGAGCAAAAGATCCTGGTCCTGACCACGTTCAACACCGACGACATGGTGCTGTCGGCGTTGAAGATGGGTGCCAGCGGCTTCCTGCTCAAGGACACCCCGCCGGCCGAGCTCATGGACGCCATCAACCAGGTCGCCGCCGGGAGGACGACGCTTTCGGAAGCGGTGACCAAGCAGCTCATTGCCGTTGCCGGCTCGCGGCCTGAATCCACGCGGCGCAACGCCGCACGTGAACGGCTCGCCGTGCTCACCGAGAGAGAACGTGAGATCGCCGCGGCGATGGCGCGCGGCAGCTCCAACCAGGAAATCGCCGACGAACTATTCATCTCGCTGGCAACGGTGAAAACCCACATCGGCAGGGTGCTGGAGAAGCTCGATGCGGCCAACCGCGTCCAGGTTGCGCTCTGCGTCTTTGAGTCGGAAGCCCGCTAGCGGCCGGGCTAAAGCACGGGCAGGGCGTAGTGGTCCGCAATCAGCTCCACGGTCCGGGTCTGCGCCTGGCGTGAATGGCCGCCGACTACCAGCATCACTTCGTCGACGCCCGTCTGCCGGTGCAGCAGCTCCAGGCCCTGGGCCACGTCCGCGGCGGTGCCGTGCAGCGTGCGGTCGGTCCATTCCTCGAGGATCGCGCGC
The DNA here is from genome assembly GCF_045798545.1 of Paeniglutamicibacter sp. ORCA_105. NCBI lineage: Bacteria > Bacillati > Actinomycetota > Actinomycetes > Micrococcales > Micrococcaceae > Paeniglutamicibacter > Paeniglutamicibacter sp. ORCA_105. The sequence continues at coordinate 48,374 of NZ_JBIXLM010000004.1, forward strand.
TCGTGCGTGTCGGCCGGGTAGGCGGCGACCTCGTCCGGGGGCAGCAAGGCAAAGGGCTTGCGCTGGAACATGCGCATCATGGCCATCGCCGTGGACGTCGCCTGGCGGCGTGCCTCGGCCGGGTCGTCGTCGGCGATCGCGCCCACGCTGACCAGGCTGTAGGGCGCCGCCAGCAGTTCCGAGGGGCGGAAGCTTTCGCGGTAGAGCCGCATGGCCGTGACGACGTCGGCGCTGCCGAACTGCAGGGCGAAGGCGTAGGGGCGGCCCAGCTGGCCCGCCAGCTGCGCCGAATATGGGGAGGAACCCAGGATCCAGACCTCGGGATTCGTCTCGGGCCGCGGCACCCGGTTCTGTTCCGCGAGCCAGGGACCGGGCACGGCGTGGACATCTTGGTACGGGTGCCCCTGGGGGAAGTCGTCGTCGATGAAGCCGAGCAGTTCCAGCACCTGCTGGGGGAAGTCGTCGTTGGCGTTGTGGCGGCGGCGCAGGGCCGCCGCGGTCTGCCCGTCGGTTCCCGGAGCGCGTCCCAGGCCGAGGTCGATGCGTCCCGGGGCGAGCGACTCAAGCATGCCGAACTGCTCGGCGATCACCAGCGGTGCGTGGTTGGGCAGCATCACGCCGCCGGCACCGAGGCGGATGCGCTGGGTCTCGCCGGTCAAGCGCGCCACCATCAGCTGGGGCGAGGAGGTCACGGCACCGGGCATGGCGTGGTGTTCGGACATCCAGAAGCGCTCGAAGCCGCGCTTCTCGGCCAACTGCGCCAGCGCGATGATTTCCCCGAAGGTCTCCTGTGCCGTCTGCCCCACCCCGGTGATGGCATTGTCGAGCACCGAAAGGACGAAGGGCGCGTTGCCCAGGGGGCGTGACTGGATCATGGGTTCTCTCTCACTTCTCATGGATAATCTGTAACTTATGCGTGACATTCAGGCTAGCTTGTTATCACGGAAAAATACAGCTGATACCATGAGATCTATGTCAAAGATCCCACTTCCCCCTGCTCCCGGCGCCGACGACCACCCGAGCCTCGCCCTGGTCAATAGCGCCGCGAGCCTTCCCGGCGGACGCGTGGCGGACGACCTGGGGAGCCCGGCCGAAGCCACCGCGTGGCTCGTCGGACAACGCCTGGTCCCCGAGGAAACGGCCCTTCTTGCCTATTGCCAGGACCAGCTCACGACGCTGCGCGGCAATTTGCGCGCCCTCTTCACCGCCAGGGTGGAAGGCGCCGTTCCCGCGCCGGAGGCCCTGGAGAGCGTAAATCGGGCGTTGGTAAAGGTGCCCAGCGCACCGCTGCTGCAGTTCGACGCCACCAACGGACTTCGGCGGGTCGCGCGGCACCCGGTGACCCAGCTGGTCGAACACGCCATGGCACAGATCGCGGAGGACGCGGCCGCCTTGCTGACCGGTGGCCAGGCCGAGCTGATCGCACAATGCGAGGCCAGCTCCTGCGACCGGTTCCTGCTGCGGACGCACGCCCGTCGATGCTGGTGTTCCACCCGCTGCGGCGATCGCGTGAGGGCGGCCCGCGCCTACGCCCGCAAGCTGGAACGAGCCCAGGCCGGCTGACTCCGGACCCTTGGCAGGCGGCGTCGACGCCGGTGCCCCCGGATCCCTTAGGGGATTACCCGTACGCCGGAAGAGTGACTGTTTATTCCGTGAAGATCATCCGCGTGGGCGGCGACCGCGGAGGCGATCGTCCGTAACGTTGAAGACATGATCACAGCAACGGCACTGACCAAGAACTATGGCACCAAGCGTGCGGTGGACGGGATCTCCTTTACCGTCCAGCCAGGCAAGGTCACTGGATTCCTCGGCCCGAACGGCGCGGGAAAATCCACCACCATGCGCATGATCGTCGGCCTCGACCGGCCGACCTTCGGCAGCGTGAGCGTGAACGGCCGCAGGTACGCCGAACACCATGCGCCGTTGCGCGAGGTCGGTGCCCTGCTCGAAGCCAAGTCCGTCCACCGGTCGCGCAGCGCGCGCACCCACCTCCGGGCCCTTGCCGCGACCCACTCGATCCCCAATACCCGCGTCGACGAGGTCATCGAGCTCACCGGACTCGGTTCCGTCGCGACCAAGAAGGTCGGCGGCTTTTCCCTGGGGATGGGCCAGCGCCTGGGCATCGCCGTGGCACTGCTGGGCGACCCGCAGACGCTGATCCTCGATGAGCCGGTCAATGGCCTGGACCCGGAGGGCGTGCTGTGGGTCCGGAACCTCGCCCGCCACCAAGCGGCACAGGGCAAGACGGTGTTCATCTCCTCGCACCTGATGAGCGAGATGGCATTGACCGCGGACCACCTCATTGTCATCGGTCGCGGCCGCATCCTCGCCGATGCGCCGATCGAGCAGATCATTGGCGGCAGCAACGTGCCCACCTGCAGGGTCAAGACCGATTCGGCCGAGGACCTGATGAATGCGTTGGCCGCGCAGGACGTTCACCTGACCAGAGTCGATGCGCAAACCATCCAGGTCGTCGGACTCGATGGTCGGGCAATTGCAACCCGCGCCCAGGAAAAGCAGATCCTGCTCCACGAGCTGACGCCCATCCAGCAGTCCCTCGAAGCCGCCTACATGGCGCTGACGCAGGACGAGGTCGAGTACCACTCCCACCTTGGCAACGAGCTTGCCGCCGCGACCACCGGAAAGCAGGACCAGCCATGAGCACCACGACCATGAAACGACCACGTACCGCCGCACCCGGTGCCGCCGGTGGCGGAAAGCTCAGCTTCGCCGGCGTTTTGCGCAGCGAGTTCATCAAGTTCTTCTCGCTGCCCTCCACGCTTATCCTGGTCATGGCCACCTTCGTGGCCATGACGGGGATCGCCGCGCTCGGCACCTGGGGCGTCGGTGCATCCCTGGAGGCCATGGCGTCCGAACCGGAAATGGCGGCGCAGATGGGGGACATGAATGTCCTTGCCGCCTCATTGCCTGTCAGTGGGCTGATGGTTGCCCAGTTGATCATCGGCGCACTCGCCGTAATGGTGATGAGTTCCGAGTTCGCGACGGGCTCGGCCCGTTCCACCTTCGTGGCGACTCCCACGCGGCAGCCGGTGTTCTGGGCCAAGGCCCTGATGGTCACCATCGTTTCGGCACTCGTCGCGCTGGCATCGATCCTGTCCGCTTTCCTGGTCACCAAGCCGATCGCCGACAACTACAACCTTCCGCTGGACTTCGCCTCCGAGGCCTTCGGACGCAACCTCTGGTTCGGGGTGCTCTACGTCGTGATGGTCTCGCTGATCGGCCTGGCCTTGGGTGCGATGCTGAGGAATTCCGCCGGCGGCATCGTGGTGCTTGCAGCCCTCTTCTTCGTGCTTCCCATCACCGTCGACGGGCTCTCCGGCATGGTGGAATGGCTGGCCGATGCCGCTCGATTCCTCCCCGACCACGCCGGAACCGCGCTGATGCAGATCCCAGGCGCCGAAGGGGCCCTGGAGACCTGGGCCGCCGGCCTCGTGGTCGGCGCCTGGATCGCCATCCCGCTGGCCGCCGCCGCAATGTTGCTGCAGCGCCGCGATATCTAGAACCGGCCATTGGTCGATAGGCTCAGGGATATGAGTGAAAACACGGCGCCGCTCGACTCCGGGGACCCGGAGGCGAGCCTTGCCGAGATCTCGGCACAGCGCATCGGCCCGCTGCGCGGATTCATGCGCCGCCGGCCGCTACTGGTCGACACCGCCGTGGTGCTGCTGTACCTGCTGCTGACCGGTCCAAGCCTGGCCGAGGCGGCGCTGGCGTCCCACTGGCCAACCCTCGGGTTGCTCGCGCTCACCGGCGCTTCGCTGTTCTTTCGCCGTAGCCGGCCCATGTTCGTGCTGATCGTGGTGGTGCTCTTCGAGACCGTCGCGACCCTGCTCGACTCCTCGTATTTCGGTGGCAGCGCCGGCCTGTGGATCGCACTATATGCGGCATCAACCAAATATGCCGCCCGGCGCATGTTCGCGCTCACCGCCCTGATCACCGCCCTGCAGGGACTGGTTTTCGTCATGCTGGGTCTGCCGTCCATGTTCACCGATTCCCCGGAAGACCAGGCTGCCCTGGCGGAAATCGGCGGGCGCACCCTGACGATCACGCTGTCCCTGGCTTTCCTGCTGGGCACCAACGCCGCGGCAGTGGCCATCGGCGCGGCGGTGCGCAACAACCGGCTGCACGAGGCCGAGTTGGACAACTGGGCCAAGCGGGTCCAGACCCTGGCCCAGGTGCGCGAACGCACCCGCATTGCCCGCGAAATGCACGATGTGGTCGCGCATTCGCTCTCGGTCATGATCGCCCTGTCCGACGGTGCAGCGGTGGTGCTCAAGCGCGACCCGGCGCGGGCAGGGGAGGTCCTGGGCGAACTCTCCGGCACCGGGCGCCGCGCCCTGGCGGACATGCGGCGGGTCATCGGGGTGCTGCGCACCGGGGACGGTGCGTCGCTGGAACCGCAGCCCGCCGGCGGGTCCCTCGAAGAGATGCTGGCAGGCTTCCAGGTGGCCGGCCTGCCGCTGCGCTACACCCAGTCGGGCCCGGCCCTTCCGGACGACGCGACCTTCCAGCTCACCGTGCACCGGATCATCCAGGAATCGCTGACCAATGTGCTGCGCTACGGGCGCAACGTGGGCGCGGTGGAGGTCACCGTGCACCGGCTTCGCGACGATGTCACGGTGCGCATCCACGACGACGGCACGCAGCAGGAAGTGCGCCGCGAGCTCATCGGATCCGCCCAGGGCATCCGCGGCATGAAGGAGCGCGCCGCGCTCTTCGACGGCACGCTGCGCGCCGGACCCGCATCCCGCGGCGGCTGGTCGGTCGTGGCCAAGCTCAAGCTGCCTCACCAGACCCGCTGTCCCGGCGACCCTGCGCCGCCACAGGGCAAGCAACCGACCCCCAAGTCCCAACACCAAGGATCGTGAGAACAACCCCCATGTCCGAATCCACTTCCACCTCCTCCGCCCGCATCGGGGTGCTGCTGGTCGATGACCAGCCGCTGCTGCGCATGGGCTTCCGGCTCATCCTCGAGGGCGAGGACGACCTCGAGATCCTCGGGGAGGCTTCCGATGGGGCCGAAGGCGTGCGGCAGGCCCTCAAGCTGAAGCCCGACGTGGTGCTCATGGACGTGCGCATGCCCACCATGGACGGCATCGAGGCCACCGCCCGGATCGTGCGTGAGCTGCCCGAGGCCAAGGTCATCATCCTGACCACCTTCGACCTGGACGAATACGCCTTTTCCGGGCTGCAGGCAGGGGCCAGCGCCTTCCTGCTCAAGGACGTGGCGCCCGAGGAACTGGTGAACGCGGTGCGCCTGGTGGCTTCCGGCGACGCGGTGGTGGCGCCCAGGGTCACCGCCAGGCTGCTGGAGACCTACGTGCGCGACGGCGCCCCGAACCGCTCCAGCGCCCCGGCACCGGAACGCGACCCGCTGCTGGGGGACCTGACCCCGCGCGAGCTCGAGGTGCTCGGGGCCATGGCCGAGGGTCTCTCCAACGCCGAGATCGCGCACCGCTTCTTCCTTTCCGAGGCCACGGTGAAGACCCACGTGCGCAGGATCCTGACCAAGCTGCACCTGCGCGACCGCGTGCAGGCAGTGGTCTACGCCTACGAGACCGGGCTGGTCATCCCCAGCCAGGGCCTGGACTACTAAGGACAAGCGACCATGAACTCGGAATTCCTGCGCAGCCCCTGGCTGCTGCTGGCCGTGGTGCTGGGGGTCCTCGGGGCCTTCCTGCTCACGCTCTTCGCCCTGCCCGTTCCCGGTTGGGCTAGCATCGTCCTTGGGGTCGGCGCCCTCGTGGTGGCACTGCTCCGCACCCGCACCTAGGGTGCCCCGGCCGCCCACCCCGGTCCGGCCCGCGCACCACACCCGCACGCCCACGAGTCCAAGGGAACCTTGAATGTCCAGCGCAGCAATCGAGCACATCAACGACCTGTCCGCCTTCGTCGCCGCCTCGCCGTCCTCCTTCCATGCCGCCGCCGAGGCGGCGCGCCGGCTGGCCGCGGCGGGCTTCACCGAGCTCTCGGAGTCCGAGGCCTGGGAGCCGGGCCCGGGCGGGCACTACGTGCTGCGCGACGGGGCGATCATCGCCTGGGTGCAACCCGTCGACGCCACCGCAACCACCGGTTTCCACATCGTGGGCTCACACACCGATTCGCCCTCCTTCAAGCTCAAGCCCAAGCCCACCACCGGCGCCCACGGATGGCTGCAGGCGGGGGTGGAGGTCTACGGCGGCCCGCTGCTGAACTCCTGGCTGGACCGCGAGCTGCTGCTCGCCGGACGCCTGGTGCTGCTTGACGGAACCGAGGCGCTGGCGCGCACCGCCCCGATGCTGCGCTTCCCGCAGCTGGCCATCCACCTGGACCGGGCCGTGAACGACGCTCTCACCCTGGACAAGCAGGCGCACATGAACCCGGTGTGGGGGATCGGGAACCCGGCAGAGGCCGACGTGCTGGCGGTGCTGGCCGAATCGGCCGGCGTGGATGCGGCGGAAATCGGCGGCTACGACGTGGTGGTCGCCGATGCGCAGCGCGGCGAGGTCTTCGGGGGCTCCAACGAGTTCTTCGCCTCCGGGCGCCTGGACAACCTCTCCTCCGTGCACGCCTCGCTCACCGCCCTGGTGCACCACGCGGCCGCGGGCACCGGCGAACACATCGCCGTGCTGGCCGCCTTCGACCACGAGGAGATCGGCTCGGCCTCCCGCTCCGGGGCATCCGGCCCGTTCCTGGCCGACATGCTCGAGCGCATCGGGCACGGACTGGGCGCCGACACCCAGGACCGCAGCCGCGCCTACTCCGACTCGGTCTGCCTCTCGGCCGATGCCGGGCACTCGGTGCACCCGAACTACCCGGGGCGCCACGATCCGGCCAACCGCCCGCTGCTGGGGGCCGGCCCGCTGCTGAAGATCAACGCCAACCAGCGCTACGCCACCGACGCGGTGGGAGCCGCGCTCTTCGCCAGGTTGTGCGCGCAGGCAGATGTCCCGTACCAGGAGTTCGTGTCCAACAACCAGATGCCGTGCGGGTCGACCATCGGCCCGCTGACCGCCACCAGGCTGGGCATCCGCACGGTGGATGTGGGAATCCCGTTGCTGTCGATGCACTCGGCGCGCGAGATGTGCGGCGTGGCCGATCCGCTGCGCCTGGCGAAGATCTCCGAGGCGTTCTTCGCAGCCTGAGAGTTCGCCGGGAAGCGCGCGGTTAACACCGGGTGGTTACCCGCTGTTAACCGGTCCGTGCTTTGCTCGCGGACATGATTGCCGAGCCGAAGCCACCACGCCGTTTCCTGCCCGAGGTCCAGTCGCTGCGCGCCGTGGCCGTGCTGCTGGTCGTGGCCTACCACCTCGAACCACGCCTGGTCCCGGGCGGTTTCATCGGCGTCGACGTGTTCTTTGCGATCTCCGGTTTCCTGATCACCGGGCACCTGCTGCGCGAGGTCCGCAAGACCGGCCGCATTGACCTGCCGGGCTTCTGGGCGGCCCGGGTCCGGCGGATCCTGCCCGCCGCGTTCGCGGTGATCCTCGCGGTGGTGGCTGCCACCATGGCCTTCCTGCCGGCCACGCAATGGAAGACCGTGGGCACCGCGGCCCTTGCCTCGGCCTTCTCGGTGGAGAACTGGGTGCTGGCCGCCGATGCCGTGGACTACCTTGCCGCCGATGCAGAGCCCACCGCGCTGCAACATTTCTGGTCCCTGGGGGTGGAGGAGCAGTTCTATCTCGTCTGGCCGTTGCTGGTGCTGCTGGCCGTATGGGTGGCCCGGTCCCTGCGTGGCATCGGGGCCCGGGAACGCGTCGGCCGCCGGGAAACCAGCGGCGGCCTTCCCCGCACCGCTCTCCTGCTGGTCTTCGGCATCGTCATCATCGCCTCGCTGGCCTACTCGATGGTGCTGGTGGGTTCGGGAAATCCTGCCGCCTACTTCATCACCCCCGCCCGCGTCTGGGAAATGGCCGCCGGCGGCCTGTTGGCGCTGCTGCTCGCCCCGCCCGAACCCGGGCTGGTGGCACGCGGCGCTCGATGGCTCGATGTCCCCGGCGTGCGGACGGCGCTGGCCTGGGGCGGCTTTGCAGCCATCGCGGCGGCAGCCTTCGGTTTCGATGCCGGCACACCCTTCCCTGGGCTGTCGGCAGCGCTGCCGGTCGCCGGAACCCTGGCGGTGATCCTGGCCGGCCAGACCAGTGGAGTCCTGGCCCCGCAAAAACTCCTGGAACTGCCCGCGGTGCAATGGGTGGGCAACGTGTCCTACTCGCTGTACCTCTGGCACTGGCCGGCGCTCACCTTCTTCCTGTTCTTCGCAGAGGACGAGCCGGGACCCGCCCAGAGCATCGGGTTGCTGGTCCTTTCGCTGCTGCTTGCAGGTGCCAGCCACCGCTGGATCGAAACCCCGGTGCGGACCCTGGCCCCGCTCGCCGCCTCGAACTGGCGTGCCCTGGGTGCCGGTGCGGCCGCACTGGTCCTGGTCGCCGCACTCGCGGTGGCCCCCGGGACGCTGGCCGAGCGCGAGATCGCCGCACAGGAACGCGCGGTCGCCACCCTGTTGGCTGCCCCTCCGGCAGGGTTTGGCGCGGCGTCGGTCCCGGCCGGTGCCCCCGCCTACCTGGAGGGCCAAAAACAGATCGTCCCGGTCCCCGCCGACGCAGAGCACGACCTGCCCGACCTGGGAGAGTGCGTGCAAAAACCGAAGTCACCCGTCACCGTCGAATGCGCCAAGGGCGCCAAGGACGGATCCCTGACCGTGGCCCTGGTGGGCGACTCGCATGCCACGCATTGGTACCGGGCGATGGAAGAGACCGCCAAGGAGCAGGGCTGGACACTGCTGACCTACCTGAAGAACTCCTGCCCGTTCAACGCCACCAAGCGCACCGCCGAGGCCGACGGCAGCATTTCCTGCCACCAGGCAAACGAGGACACGCTGGAGCGCATCCTGGAACGCGGGGACGTGGACGCGGTGGTGACCAGTCATTGGGCCGGGGCCACCTTCGAAAAGGGGGCCGCAGGGGGTTTCGCCGAGTATTGGGGCAAGCTCGAGGACGCCGGCATCCGGGTCTACCCGATCATCGACACCCCGCGACCCGGAACGAAGTCCTATGCACGGGACTGCGTGGCGCAGAACCCGGACGAACTTGCCACCTGCGGCGCCCCGGTGTCCGAGGCCTTTGAGGCCAATGACTACACGCTCGCCGCGGCCGAGCTGGAGCCACGCGCGGGGGTGCTGGATTTCTCCGACCAGTTCTGCGCTGACGGATTCTGCCCCGCCGTCATCGGGAACGTGTTGGTATACCGGGACAAGCACCATGTTTCTGACACCTATGTGCGGACGCTGGCCCCGGTCTTCGGCGAACGGCTTGAGGCGTTGCTTCGCGCCGACGGGCTTATCGACCCCGCGCGGTGACCCGGGTGATGCACCGCACCCGGCGTAGTCGGGTGCGGCAGTGATTTTCCGCTAGAATGGTTGAGGCTGTTTCTGCCGCGCCCGGCAATCGGGTTGTGGCGACAGCAAATGCAAAGAACCTCCTGTTGCGGAAATGCCGTGACCGTTTAGCCCAAAGGAGGTGGGTTCACATGCGTGCTTATGAATTGATGGTGCTGATCGACCCCGAGGTCGACGAGCGAACCGTTGAACCAACCCTCGGTAAGTTCCTCGATGTTGTCCGTAACGATGGTGGAACCATCGAGAACGTTGACATCTGGGGCCGTCGCCGCCTGGCCTACGACATTCAGAAGAAGAATGAGGCCATTTACGCGGTAGTTAACTTCACCGCCACCCCCGCTACTTCCGCAGAGCTTGATCGCCAGCTGGGCCTCAATGAGACCATCATGCGCACCAAGATCACCCGCCCGGAAGAGGCAAAGGTCGTTGCAGAGTAATTCTGCTCTTCGATCTTCGTAGAACAACACTTTAGGAGGCTCCAATGGCAGGCGAGACAGTCATTACGGTTATTGGTAATTTGACCGCTGACCCGGAACTGCGTTTCACCCCGTCAGGATCGGCAGTGGCGAACTTCACCATTGCTTCGACCCCGCGAACCTTCGACCGCCAGACCAATGAATGGAAGGACGGCGACACGCTGTTCCTCCGTGCGTCGGTGTGGCGTGAGGCTGCCGAAAACGTCGCCGAGACGTTGACCAAGGGCATGCGCGTCATCGCCCAGGGCCGCCTCAAGTCGCGTTCCTACGAAACCAAGGAAGGCGAAAAGCGTAACGTCACCGAGCTTGAGGTCGATGAAATCGGCCCGTCGCTGCGTTACGCTTCCGCAAAGGTCACCCGCACCCAGCGCTCCGGCGCCGGCGGTGGTGGTGGCTTTGGTGGCCAGCAGAACGCAGGCGCAAATGCCGGCGGCTTCAGCGGTGGCAATCAAGGCGGCGGCGGTGGATTCGGTGGCGGCAACGCTGGCGGAAACTCCGGCGGCGGCTGGAATGCACCGGCGAACGATCCATGGGGTGCTCCTGCCGGAGGAAACAACGGCGGATGGGGCAACCCGGGTTCCGACGAACCACCCTTCTAAACAAAATTATTCACCATCCCGCAGAAAATTCTGCGGGCTCCACCTGATAAAGGAGCTCCACGATGGCTAAGGCTGAACTCCGTAAGCCCAAACCAAAGTCCAACCCCTTGAAGGCCGCTGACATCACTGTCATCGACTACAAGGACGTAGCATTGCTGCGCAAGTTCATTTCCGATCGCGGAAAGATCCGTGCCCGTCGCGTTACCGGTGTTTCCGTACAGGAACAGCGCAAGATCGCACAGGCCATCAAGAACGCGCGTGAAGTGGCCTTGCTGCCTTACTCCGGCGCTGGCCGCGGCTAAGGAAGGTATACCAACATGGCAAAGCTCATTCTGACCCACGAAGTTACCGGCCTCGGTGCCGCAGGCGACATCGTTGAGGTGAAGGACGGTTACGCACGTAACTACCTTCTCCCGCGCGCCTTTGGCATCACCTGGACCAAGGGCGGTGAGAAGCAGGTTGAGTCGATCAAGGCCGCCCGTGCTGCTCGCGCCGTTGCTTCCCTGGAAGACGCCAAGGCACTTGCCGCTTCGCTTTCCGCCAAGCCGGTCAAGCTGACTGTCAAGGCCGGCGCTACCGGTCGCCTCTTCGGCACCGTGAAGACCGACGACATCGCCAAGGCTGTTGCAGCCGCCGGCGTTGGCGCGATCGACAAGCGCAACATCGAGATCAACGACCACATCAAGTCGACGGGTAACTACACCGCGACTGTGCGTCTGCACACCGATGTCTCCGCAACCGTTTCACTGCAGGTTGTTGCCGCAAAGAAGTAATTCCTTGTGCACCCGCCGTCTTGTGTGACGGCAAACCACTATGGACCCCGCCCTCGGCGGGGTCCACAGTGGTTTAAGGCCTTCGGTGGTGCAGCGGGGTCTGGCGTCGCGCGTTGCCGTCGAGTAGCTTGGCCAAATGGGGCAGTGCCCTCCGGGATCGACTGCCACTTCGAATCCCGGGAACGGGCAGCCAAACGAGTGAGAAGGCGCGGTCATGAAGCTGACATTAACGGAGTTTGTGAGTCTCGACGGGGTGTCGCAAGGCCCCGGGTCTCCTGAGGAAGACACCACCGATGGATTCACCCAGGGCGGATGGTTCGTCCCGCACATGGACGAGGCCTTCATCGAACAGGCCGCGCAATGGCTCGGCGAAGCGGACGGGCTGCTGCTTGGCCGCCGCACCTATGAGGCATTCGCCAGGGACTGGCCGCAAATCACCGACCCGGACGACCCCTTCACGGAGCTCATGAACTCCCTGCCCAAGTACGTGGCCTCGCAAACGCTTCGCGAGGGAACCTGGGATCCAACAACCATCCTCTCCGGTGACGTGGCGGCCCGGGTTGCCGACCTCAAGGCGCGCCCCGGCAGGGAGCTGCAGATCCATGGGAGCGCCAGGCTTGCCGCTTCATTGCTCGGCGAGGGGTTGATTGACGAGCTGCGACTGGTGGTGGCGCCCGTGGTCCTCGGCCATGGAAGGCGACTCTTCCCGGAGGGAGGCGCACCCGCCGGACTTCGGCTCTCCAACGCCACGAGCACCCCGGGCGGGCTTGCCATCCTGGTCTACGAACGCACCGGCGATGCCTTCTATGCGACTTATACGGGAGTTTCGGACGTCTCGTAGGCGGAAGAGGTGCCGGCCACGGCGTTTGTGACGCGGACGCCAACCACAATTCCGGGCCATGTCATCGTCTTCTTCGGCCAAACAGCTGTCGTCCACGCGTTCGGGAACGAATGCGGGCGTGTCGGGCAACTTTGGCACCTACGAGGCAAATGATCGCACAATCTTCGATTCTTACGCTTCGTGACTTCGTATGTCGAAACAAACTTTGACGAGACGTAATTATCTCTTCTAACGTTAGTGAAGAATCAAGAGTGTCAACGTAAGGCCCTGGCCCGTTGGCCGGCAACCCTCTCACGGTAGTGGGGTGCTCCAGGTGATGATTCGGCCTACCGGAACCCCGGAGGCAAGTACCGCACACCTCGTTGGTTGGCGCGTGTGTTGCACGCACCGCGATGGTGGGCCGAAGCCGAAGGATTGAGCACCATGACACTCACCTCTGACCTCACCCCCGATACCCTGCGCAACGTCTTTGCCCAGCATCCATCCGGCATTGCCGCACTCTGCGCCATCGTTGACGGGCAACCGCAGGGAATCATTGCCTCGTCCTTTACGGTTGGCGTCTCCATGGATCCGCCTCTGGTGATGTTCGCTGTCCAGAACACCTCGAAGACCTGGCCGCTGGTGCGCACCAGCGGGCGAATCGGGGTTTCAGTGCTCAGCGAAAAGAACGAGGGCGTGTGCCGGCAGATCGCCTCAAAGTCGGGGGACAGGTTCGCCGGGCTACGTCTTGATTCGACCGATGAGGGTGCACTGTTCCTGCATGACGCCACCCTGTGGCTCGATTGCTCCGTCGAGCAAGAGGTTCCTGCAGGCGACCACCATGTGGTGCTGCTACGCGTGCACGGCCACCAGACGCACGACAACGCCCACTCGCCGCTGGTGTTCCACGGTTCGGCATTCCGTCGCCTGGATGCCGAACAGCTGGTCTCCTAGGGAACCTGAAATGCGAGGGCTCAGCCTCCGTGGTACCGAATCCATGATTCGACGCCACGGGGACTGAGCCCTTTGCCTTTGCCAACACGTTTTCCTAAGACGGGTGGTGCACCACGCCAGTCATGTACCGGTAGCCGTCACGGGCAAGCCGGGTGAGTACGTCCAAGTCGACGTCGGCAAGCTTGTTCACATAGAGGCACGATGCCCCGCGTCTGCACTTGCCCAATTTCTCCAATAGAGGGCCGGCGGTCGGTGCAATGGTCAGCCCGTAGAGGGCAAGGTTCGCCGACCTCGGGGAGAAACCGATGGCGCTGGCATCCCCTTCGCGCCCCGATTCGTACTTGTAGTGGTAGCTTCCGAACCCAACGATTGTTGGGCCCCACATAACCGCGGGCTCTCCGCTGACCTCTTCCATCATCCGGAGCAAGACCTCGGCATCCGCGCGCCTGGTCGGATGTGACACTGCCGATATGAATTGAGCCGGGTCAACGGCTGTCGGGGCGGTCTTGTTGGCGCTCATGCGGCCCAGTATGTCAGTCGTTGGTGATCTCCATCAATCCCCGCTATCCCCAGATCCGCGGGAAGTTCCGGCGTGTCTGTGGATAGCTTGTGGGTAACTATGAAATGGTGGCCAATCCAAGCCCGGAATCCCGGGGTTTTTGTGTGTATAACCGACTTTTCCGCGTGTGGAGGATGTGGATAAATACTTTGTATCCACAGGGGTTAATCTGCATAATGCCTAGTCAAAGTATTGTTGTGGATAGAAAATTGATGTAATCCACAATGTTCTCCCCAGACTGTGCACACAACACGCCGCAAGGTTCACAGGTTATCCACACGGCCTGTGGATAACCGTGTTGGGTTTGTGGGAAAACAGGTCTATGGTGACAGTGTTCCCCACCTATTTCCACAGGTTCGCGGTGCCCTACGGCACGTGTGAGTTTGAACCTAACGAATCGTCCGTGCTCCTTGAGACACTGAATAGGTAATGATGCGGAAAACTTGGGAACCCGCGCAGCTTGAAGGGAAAAACCCGTGTCGCTAGCCAGCACCGAAACCAGCTCCGATTCACATGGATCGGACTATGGACGCACCCCGCCGCAGGACCTCGTAGCCGAGCAAAGCGTACTGGGCGGCATGATGCTGTCCAAGGATGCCATCGCGGACTGCGTGGAGGTGCTGCGGGGACTGGACTTCTATCGCCCGGCGCACGAGGCCATCTACGAGGCCATCATCGACCTCTACGGCCGCGGTGAGCCGGCCGACGCCGTTACGGTCTCGGACCTTTTGACCAAGCGCGGCGAGATCACCCGGATTGGCGGTCCGGCCTACCTGCACACGCTCATCCAGTCAGTGCCCACCGCTGCCAACGCCGGCTTCTATGCCGAGATCGTTCGCGAACGTGCGGTCCTGCGCCGCCTGGTTGATGCCGGTACCAAGATCGTGCAGCTCGGATACTCGCAGGACGGCGAAGTCGACGCCATCGTGAACGAGGCCCAGGCCGAGGTCTACAAGGTCGCCGAACGCCGGACTGCCGAAGACTATGTCCCGCTACGCGACATCATCGAGGGCACCGTCGATGAAATCGAATCCGCCGGCAGCCGAGGCGAGGGCGTAATCGGTGTACCCACCGGAATCTTCGAACTCGACGAGTTGACCCAGGGACTGCACGGCGGCCAGATGATCGTTATTGCTGCACGTCCCGCGGTGGGCAAGTCGACCTTCGCACTGGATTTTGCCAGGTCAGCGTCCATTAAGAACAACATGACCTCCGTTTTCTTCTCCCTGGAAATGGGACGCAACGAAATCGCCATGCGCCTGCTGTCGGCCGAGGCGAGCATCGCGCTGCAGAACCTGCGTAAGGGTACGATCCAGGACGAAGAATGGTCGAAGATCGCCACCACGATGGGCAGGCTCAACGACGCTCCGCTGTTCATCGACGATTCGCCGAACATGTCGCTGATGGAGATCCGCGCCAAATGCCGCCGGCTCAAGCAGAAGCACGACCTCAAGCTCGTGGTGCTGGACTACCTGCAGTTGATGAGCTCGGGCAAAAAGGTCGAGTCGCGACAGCAGGAAGTCTCCGAATTCTCGCGTGCGCTGAAGCTGTTGGCCAAGGAGCTCGACGTTCCAGTCATCGCGCTGTCGCAGCTGAACCGTGGTTCGGAGCAGCGTACCGACAAGAAGCCGATGATCTCCGACCTCCGCGAGTCCGGTTCCATCGAGCAGGATGCCGATATGGTCATCCTCTTGCACCGTGAGGACATTTACGACAAGGAGTCGGCGCGTGCCGGCGAGGCGGACGTGATCGTGGCCAAGCACCGTAACGGACCGACCAAGACCATCGTTGTCGCGTTCCAGGGCCACTACTCGCGCTTCAACAACATGGCACAGGACGGAATGGGCTAGTTCCCACCGCATGGCGCCCGGCGGGCGGTTGCCCTCCCCTGTTTCGGGGCGGAGCAACCGCCCGCTTTCGTTTGGCGTTCCCGAGGCGATCCGCCTAGGGCATGTGCTTGGGTTCAGCGCTTGTCAGTCGATCATGGGTTGCGCGGAATCGCTGCGTGAATAGTCATTATGCGGTAGCGTGGCGCCATGTTGATGTCCTTGCAAGCGTTGATGTGGGGCACCGTCGCCGGGTCTGCGCTGCTGCTTGGTTCGGCCGCGGCCTGGTGGTTGGACATTCCGCGGAAGATCGTCTCGAGCGTCATGGCGTTCGGCGCGGGAGTCCTGATTTCCGCCCTCGCCTTCGAACTGGTGGTCGAGGCCGAGGAAGTCGGCGGACTGTGGGCCACGGTGATGGGTTTCCTGGCCGGAGCCACCATCTATGTGGGCGCAAACTCCCTGCTGGTGCGGTTCGGAGCCGAACACCGACGCCGGGGCAAGGTCGCCACGAGGGCCGGAAGCCGCGGTGGCGGAGCGCCCAACGGGGGAGCTGCGATAGCCCTCGGAGCGTTGCTTGACGGCATCCCCGAGTCCATCGTGCTGGGCGTGGGATTGCTTTCCGGCGCCGCCGTCAACCCGACCATGCTGGCGGCGATCTTCATTTCCAACGTGCCCGAAGGGCTGGCGAGCACGGCCGACATGAAGCGTGCGGGCAAGGGGCCGAAAGAGATCTTTGCGATCTGGGGGAGTATTGCGCTGCTTTCAGGACTGGCCGCGATGATCGGCTACCTAGCCCTCGACAATGCCCCGGGCGAGGCCATCGCGGTGGTCACCGCCATCGCAGCGGGCGGCATTCTGGCGATGCTAGCCGACACCATGATCCCCGAGGCCTTCGAGGAACAGCACATGCTCACGGGATTCATTGCAGCGCTTGGCTTCCTCACGGCGCTGATCCTGCATTACGGCGCCTAGGCGCGGGCTTCGGCAAACTCCTTGAAGGCGGTCATCGTCCTCAGGTTTTGCTTCCTGAACATGGGGGCAAAGAGCAATGCCACGATCCGCATGAAACCGGTGAACTCAAAGACATTGTGGGCAATCCAGCGTGTGGCGGTTCCATCGAGATCATGGAATTCGTTCCGGCAGACGTTGTGCACGCCCTTAGCGTCGTAGACGCCGTCGAATGCCTCGGGCAGGTCGCGCCGCGTCACGGTCTCGACCATCTCCATGGTTCCCCTGCCCTGCTTGTAGACCAGCCGGGACGTGGACCCGGGCTGGCCCGGCGTGCCGGTGAGGGCCTCGAAGGAAACAAGCCCCTCCTGCCAGACCTTGAGGTTCTCGAGGTCGTCAAAGAGCTCGATGAAGCGTGGTCGGGGGACATTGACGGTGAGCTCCTGGGTGAATTCCATTCCTGAAGCATATCCATGCATATCAACTGTTAGACCGCCTGAGTGGCGAGGTTCCTGGTTCCTGGCCTGCCCGCCAGTCCCGCGACCTGCGGGAGGGCATTGCTACGCTGGAGAGATGACCAGCCATCCCTTGCCCAGGATCTCCGCTCCCGCGGCCCGCGCCCTGGAAGGGGCGGGAATCACGACTCTCGAGCAGGCCGCGGCCTACGGCGCCGGTGCGCTCTTGGACCTGCACGGCTTCGGGCCCAAGGGCATCGTGATCCTGCGCGCTGCGCTCACCGAGCTTGGACTCGAACTGGCGGACTGATCCGCCGGCCGTCGCTCATGCCTTCGGCAAGATCGCCAGGTGCTCGGGTGTGGGCTTCACCAGTTCGGCGTCGAACTCGTGGTGCTTGGTCAGGTAGACCTTGATGTACGGGCAAACCGGGACGATCTTGTGGCCCTGGTCCACGGTGCCGGAAAGCGCGGCTGAAGCGAGCTTTCCGGCAAGTCCTTGTCCTGCGTAGGACTCGTCGACCACCGTGTGGAAGAAGACCCGCTCAACACCGCCGGCGGTTTCCAGCTCGCGGTAGTGCGCCGCCCCAATCGCCGTTTCCCCGTCCAGCAGGGCGTAGCGACTGCGTTCGGGCCTGTGCTCGACACGGAATTCGCTCATTTCTTGTTCCTGTCCCTTGGGTGTCATTGGTTTCCAAAAAGTCGGCCGAAGAAGCCCCTGGGCTCGCTGTCGGGGGCATCGATGAACATGGCGCCGAAACCGTCGTAGGTCCCTCCGTGCTTGGCGGTGATGGCGTGCACGTTGCGCAAGGCATGCTCCGCGCTTTCCACGTCGATGGCCTGGTCGCGGTAGACACGCAGCAGGTAACGGGAATTGGCATCCTGGCCCTCGGTCCGATCGACTTGCCATCCGGCGCGTTCAAAGTGGGCGGCGGCCTCGTTCATCTCGCGCAACGCGCGGAAGGAAACGAAGTGCTCCAACTCGCGCTTGGCATCAAGCTGGTCGCCCAGCGCCGCGCGTTCGGCCAGGGCCCGGCGCAGCTTGGCCAGTTCCTCTTGCAGTGACACGATCCCCACCGGTTCCTTCATCTTGTTGGCGTCTTGCTCAGTCGCGGGGCCGCAACCGCACCGATGGCAGCACCGGTGCAGGCAGGGCGGCAGGTTCGCCGGCGGGGAATTCGCCGAAGCGCTTGGTGGAAGCGTCGCCGGATTCTGCACCGATCTCCGCCTGCCACTGCCGGCGGTATTCGACGACTTCATCGTGGGTGCGGCCCACGAAGTTCCACCACATGAGGATCTGCTCGTTCAGCGGTTCCCCGCCAATGAGCAGGGCGCGCACCGGCTTCTCTCCCGCGGTGAGGGTGAGCTCTTGGCTCCCTGGCGGCAGGTAGGCCAGGTGGTCCACGGGCAGCTCGTCGGCCCCGACGGAGAGGGCGCCCGAGTCCAGCAGCACCCCGTGCTCGTGGTGTGCCTTCAATGCCAGCCGGATGCTGGTGCCGGGCTCCAGGCGGATCTCTGCCCCCAGCAATTCGGTATGGGTGGCAACGGGGGATTCGGAGTGTTGGTCGGCTCCGCTGTCGTTGGCCACGGACAGCTCGCCCAGGAAGACGCTGACATACCATCCGTCGCCGACCAGCGGTTCGGGGCGGTAGTGGGCGAAGGTCGGCGGCATGTGCCGCGCGGAATCGGGCAATGCGACCCACAGCTGGGCACCGTGCAGCGTCGTGGTTTCGGGGGTGGAGAACTCGGAGTGGCTGATCCCGCGGCCAGCGGTCATCAGGTTCACCTCGCCGGGGCGCACCATGGCATGGAAGCCCGCCGAATCGCGATGCTCGATTTCCCCGGTAAACAACCAGGAGACGGTTTGCAGCCCGGTGTGCGGGTGGCGAGGGACCTTCATCCCGCCGGATTCACCGACCGGATCCGGCCCGTAGTGGTCAAGGAAGCACCAGGCGCCGATGAGGCTGCGCTGCTTTTGCGGCAGCGTGCGGCGCACATCCATGGCGCGCGGCCCGCCGAGCGGGACATTGCGCGGGAGAAGCAACTCGATTCCGGCGTGCGCCTCATCCGATCCGCAAACCAGCTCGTCAGGGGCAGCCTCGAGGTTACTCATGTCTTCAGCGTAGTGCCGGGGGCGCTTTTCGGCATCCCCGCGACGCGCCCTGCTCCGTGGCATGCGGCGCCCTGTCGCGGCGGGGCAGGGGGAAAGGCCATGCGTGCCGTTCCCCGGCCGGGCCCCGGTGAAGCGCAATCAGCCGCCGGCCACCGATTGCATGATCAGCACGCTCTGCCCCTCCCGCACCGGCGAGCCCAGGCCCTCAAGGGTGCGGATATTGTCCGGACCGACGAAGACATTCACGAAGCGGCGCACTTCGCCGCGTTCGTCGCGCACCCGCCGGCCGAAGAGCGGGTATTTCTCGCCGAGCGCATCCAGGATCCCACCCACCGTGCCGTCCTCGGGCAGCGGGACCTGCAGGCTGCGTTGGCCCTCAAGCGTGGAAGCCAGCACCGAAGGTACCTCGACGGTAATGTCCGTCATTTCCCCGCACCGTTGACCTGGGCGGCCCGGACGCTGAGCACATCGGGCAGGCGTTGGGCCACCGTGACAAAGTGCGCGCCCTCGTCGTTGCTGGCGAACACCTCCCCGCCGCGGGTTCCGAAATACACGCCAACGGACCCGGGGTGCTCGTCCACCGCAGCCGCGTCGCGCAGCACCGCATTCCAGTCGGCATCCGGCAGGCCGTCGTGCTGCTCGCCCCAGTGTGCCCCGGCGTCGGTGGAGCGGTAAACGGAGAGCCGCCCGCCCACGGGGTTGCGTTCCTCGGCCCCCTTCAGGGGGATGGTCCAGACGGTGCCGCCGGTGCGCGGATGGGACAGGAAGACAAAGCCGAATTCCGCCGGTAGGCCATCGGCGATGCTGTTCCATTCATCGCCGGAATCGTCACTCCGGTAAACACCGCCGTGGTTTTGGGCGTAGAGCCGGTTCGGGTCTTCGGCATCTGCGGTGATGTGGTGGACGCATTGGCCGAACTCCGGGAAGGGTTCCGGGAAGAAGTCGGCCTTGATGCCGTGGTTCCGGGGTTCCCAGGAGTCGCCGCCATCGGTGCTGCGATACACCCCGCCGGTGCTCATGGCAGCGTGGACGACGTTTTCGTCCACGGCGTTGGGAACGATGCTGTGCACTGCCGCCCCGCCGAAGCCGGCACCCCATTCGCTGCGGTGCGGGTGGTCCCAGAGCCCCCTGTTCAGTTCAAAGTTTTCCCCAGAGTCCGTGGACTTGAAGACCGAGATCGGTTCGCAACCCGCCCACACAACCCCGGGGCGTTCTGCGGTGTCGGGGCGAAGGTGCCAGATCCGCGCCAGCGCCGTGTCGGTGTCCGCGGGGAACTTGATGGCACCCTGCTCCGGTTCGGACCAGGTTGACCCCGTGTCGTCGCTGTAGACGACGGTGGGCCCCCAGTGCCAGTCGTTGACCCCGGCCAAGATACGGGTCTTGCCTTCCCGGGTGTCGATGGCCACGGAGGGAACCTCGAGGTTGGCGAAGTGGGGTCCGGTGAGCGTCCAGGTTTCTCTGTCAGTGCTTTCAGCGAGCCAGAGGCCCTTCTTGGTCCCGATGGCAAGGATGGTTCGTGCGTCGTTGTCCATGACATTTAGTGCAACACCGCGGCGGCCCGGTTTCAAGGGTTGTAGTGACCCATAAAAGACCTAGTTGTGGATCGCTGTGTTGCCTCACAAGGAAACCTCCGTTTCCGGGGACCATTTTCGCGTTTTCCTTGTTCGTTCCACGGTATCGGAGCCGTGCGGCAGAAGATGACATGCCAATGTGGAAAGCTTGGGCAATGATCCCGCAGAGCCCGGACACTGCCCGACGGAGGTTTGCCGCCGCAGCCATGGTCGGCGTTGCCGTCTACGTCCTTGTCGACGTGGTGCTCCAGTTTCTGCCCCCTCACTACAGCGTGGTCAGTGACGCCGAAAGCAACCTGGCGGTTGGTCCGTTCGGGTGGATCATGAATCTGAATTTCCTCGGCCGGGCCGTCACCACCATGTGCGCCATTGCAGCCATGAACCGGGTCGGCCGGGTTTCGGGGCTTCGGCGCACCGGGACTCTTTTCTTGGGTATCGGGGGCTTGTGTTCGGCGGTCCTGGCCTTTTTCCCGACCGATGTTGGCCACGGGTCCGGCCTGGGTGCGGCGACGATTACCGGCACCGTGCATCTCTACGTTGCCGGCACGGGTTTCCTGGCGGCACTGGTCGGAATTCTGGTGCTGACGAGGTGGATGCGTTCGGGCCCTGGGTTTAAAGGTGCTTACCCGACCATCGTCTTCTTTGCGGCACTGGCTACGGCCGGATTCGCGTCGCTGGGTTTGATGGCCGTCAGTGGGCAAAATCTGCTTGGGCTTGCTGAGCGGGTCTGCCTGGCCGGAGTCCTCGGATGGGTGCTGGTGGCATGCAGGGCCATCGGGAGGTTGCCGCGCCGGATCTGCCCGGAAGTCCTGGTTCAGCGGTAATCCCCTCCGGGCAGTCCATAATTCCGGGACCATCGAGGGAGGAAAAGCGTTCGTCGCTTCCTATGCCCCGCGCGGGCCGTACATGATCAGCCCGACCCCGGCCAGGGCAACGATGGCGCCGGCGATGTCCCAGCGGTCCGGACGAAACCCGTCGAGGAAGACCGCCCACAACAGCGAACCGGCAATGAAGACGCCGCCGTATGCGGCCAGGATGCGGCCGAAGTTGGCATCTGGCTGGAGTGTGGCCACGATGCCGTATAGCCCCAGGGCCACGGCTCCGGCTCCGACCCACAGCCATCCGCGGTGTTCGCGGATGCCCTGCCAGACCAACCAGGCACCACCGATTTCAAGCAGGGCGGCCACCCCGAAGAGCAGGATTGATTTCATGACGGTCATGCCGACAATCCTTTCATCAACCGGCGCTGCGTGTTTGCCCCCACAGAAGTCGGGAATTATTCGGTTCGTGGCTCGAAGCGGGGTAATCTCGTGCGCATGGATATGGGCGAACTGATTCTTGAACGCGAATTTTCGGCACCCCGCACCGCGGTGTGGGCGGCATTTACCGAACCGGAAATCCTCGCCGAATGGTTCGGCCCGGAGGGCTGGGGCGTGCACGTGGATACCGTGACAATCGAACCGCGGGTCGGAGGCGTGCAGAAATTCGTGATGCACCTGCTCGAGGATCACACCAAGACCTCTCCGGTGAATGCGACGTTCACCGAGGTCCGGGAGCATGAACTGCTCGTCGGGGAGGACGGACCGCATGAAATGACCCTGAACCTGGTCATCGAAATGCGTGTGGAGTTTGCGGATTGCCCGGCGGGCACCGCGCTGCGGATCGTTCAGGGTCCACTTCCGGCCGAGGTCCTGGAACCGGCACGTGCCGGATGGGAGTCCTCGTTCACCAAGCTCGACCGCTTGTTCTCCGCGCACCTTTAGGCTGCGGCGGCTCGCCTATCCGCGGCCGATGAACGGCATCCCGGCGGCGGTGATGGTGACTTGGTTGATGGACACCTCGGCCGGGGCGGCGGCAATGAACTCGATGGTGGCCGCGGCCTGTTCTATGTCGAAGGTCGGTTCGACCTTCCGGCTCCCGTCGGCCTGCAGCGCACCCGATGTTGCGCCCACATCCTTCATCATTTCAGAGGCGGCGTTGCCGATGTCGACTTGTGAACAAGCAATGCCGTAGGACCGGCCGTCCAGCTCGATGGACTTGGTTAGTCCCGTGATTGCGTGCTTGGTTACGGCGTAGGCGACGGAGGCGGGGCGCGGTACCTGAGCACTAATCGAACCGTTGTTGATGATGCGCCCGCCGCCGGATTCCTGCATGTGCCTGAATGCGGCGCCGGCGCAGTAGATGGCTCCGCCGAGGTTGACCGCGCAGACGTCCTGCCATTGCTGAGCAGTGAGCTCGCCGATGGTTGCGGCGGGACCGAAGACCCCTGCGTTGTTGAAGAGCACGTCGATTTTCCCGAAGCGAGCCATGCCGACGGCGAAGAGGCGATCCACGGCCGATGGGGCGGTGACGTCAGTGGGGACCACGAGTGCATTGGGGTGCCCGGCTGCGCTCTGCTCCAGCTGCGCCTCGCGTCGTCCAGCCAGGACCACGTTCCATCCCGCGTCGAGCATCCGTCGGGTGACAGCCCTCCCTATTCCGGAACCGGCCCCTGTGACCAGCATGGTTCGCGACGCTGCTGCGGCCTGATTTTGGCGTGGATTCAAGCGGAATCATCCTTTTGAAGTCAGACTGGAATTCGTGCCGGCGTGCCGGTTCAAGGAGGCCTCGTTTGCGACATCCAGGTTCCAGCCTACCGAGGCCTTTGCCCGCGAGGAGGGTTCCTGGCAAGCACTGGTTCCCTGCGCGACATCCTGCGGCTAGGCGCGAGCGGTGCGGATTCGCGACCAGAGCCCTGTGAGTGGCTTGGGGTTCCGCGGGCCGCGGCTCATATCGGGATCGAGCCCGCCAATGGGGTGGAACATTCCGGTGCTGAGTGCCGAGGAGGTTTCCAGAACTACGCGCGGATTTTTCTCGCTGGATGCTCCGGCGATGGGCTGGGTGGTGTTCATGCGGTCCTCCTCGAAACAGTAAAGATTCCAAGATATGAAATCTAAATATTGGTTAGTGAAATTAAGTATGTACGCGGATCGGGGGAATGGCAAGGGTTTGATGTAATTTACTTCCCACCCAAGCCCGCCGCGTCCCGTAGGCGGAAAAGATTCGCTAGAACCCTTGACGGGAGGGGTGTGATCCGAGTTACATGGTGTGAAAGCAGAGTTCCACCATCCAGAAACATCGAGTCGAAGCCGGTTCCAAGCCGGTGGTAAGGGTGTTCAGCCCTGGATGGTGCAGGCAACCAAGCAGGATTGAAAGAGCTGATCACCCGATGGATATTTCCCGTTTCAACGCACTCGACCCGAATGACGCCGCCGCCTTGCTGCGGCCATGTGTCGATATCGACCGCTGGGTTGAGACGATTCTCGGCACCCGCCCTTTCGCTTCCGTTGACGAGCTCCTGGCCTGTGCCCAAGCGGCCGCCGCGCCCTTCACCGAAGCGGAAATCGACGCCGCACTCGCCCACCATCCCCGTATCGGGGAGCGTGCGGCCGGTTCCTCGGCCGAGGCCGCGCTCAGCCGCAGCGAACAATCGGGCCTTAACCTCGACGAACAGTTGACCGCCGCGCTCGTGTCCGGGAACCGCGCGTACGAAGAGCGGTTCTCCCGCGTCTTTCTCATCCGTGCCTCCGGCCGAAGCAGCGCAGAAATCCTCGCTGAACTGCGCCGCAGACTGGACAACGACCCCGAGGTCGAACTGGCGGAAGTCGGAGAACAGCTGCGGGCCATCGCTCTCCTGCGCCTGGCCGCGGCCTTCGATCGTGCCCCTGCGCGCTAAGCGGGCGCCCACATGCGCCAGGTTTTCCTTTCCCCTCAACGAATCCATAGGAGTCCTCGATGAGCGCCACCCAGGCTGCGCGAAGCCACATCACCACCCACGTGCTCGACACCGGGACCGGGAGGCCTGCCTCCGGTGTCAAGGCCACGCTGGAAGCCAAGACGGCATCCGGATGGCAAGAAATCGGATCAGGAGTCACCGATGCCGACGGACGCATCGAGTCGCTCGGTCCGACAAAGGTTGAAGCCGGTCACCACCGAATCGCTTTCGGCACCGGTGACTACTTCGGAAAGACGGGTACGGAAACCTTCTTTCCCGCGGTAAACATTGATTTCGTCGTCGACGACACCTCAGCTCACTACCACGTACCTCTTCTTCTCAGCCCGTTTGCATATTCCACGTACCGAGGGAGCTAGAAAACATGAACACCTTTGCATCCGCAAGCCGGACCGGCACCAAGATCGTGCTTGGCGCCAACCAATACGGCAAGGCAGAAGTCCGGCTGGTGAAGATCACCCGGGACACCGACCGTCACGAGATCGAGGACCTGAACGTGACCTCGCAGCTTCACGGCGACTTCCTCGCAGCGCACATCGACGGCGACAACCGGCACGTTGTCCCCACCGATACACAGAAAAACACGGTCTACGGTTTTGCCCGGGACGGCGTTGGCTCGCCGGAGGCGTTCCTGCTGCGGCTCGGTGCGCACTTCACCACGGAATTCGACTGGGTCACCGGCGGTCGCTGGGCCGCCGAGCAATACTTCTGGGACCGCATCCAGGACCACGACCACGCATTCTCCCGGAACAAGTCCGAAGTGCGCACCGCGGTTCTGGAAATCAAGGACGGCGAGGCCTCGGTGCTCGCCGGGATCAAGGACCTGACCGTTCTCAAGTCCACCGCCAGCGAATTCCGCAACTTCCCCGTTGACCGCTACACCACGCTGCAGGAAACCGGCGACCGGATCCTGGCCACCGACGTCAGCAGCCGCTGGCGCTACAACTCGACCGCGGTTGCCAACGGGGGACTGGACTTCAACGCCGTCTACGCCTCGGTGCGGGAACTGCTGCTGTCGGGCTTCGCCGCCAAGCATTCCTTCGCGTTGCAGCAGACCATGTTCGACATGGGCGAGGCAGTCCTGGAGGCGCATCCGGAAATCGAGGAAATCAGGTTCTCGCTGCCCAACAAGCACCACTTCCTGGTTGACCTGTCTCCGTTTGGCCAAGACAACCCCAATGAGGTCTTCTTCGCCGCGGATCGCCCGTACGGCCTGATCGAGGCAGCCATCACCCGCGAGGGTGCCTCCGCAGCCCATCCGATCTGGGAAAACACACCCGGATTCTGCTAGCCGATGAGGTCTCGGGGGTGCGCGCGGTGCAACGCGTGCACCCCCGATGCGTCGCAACCCATCAAGGAGTCAGATATGAAGGCCGCGCAAGCCAAACGTACTACACACCGTCCAGAGGACGAGCGGTTGCCGCTGGGCAAAACCATTGCCTACGGGCTCCAGCACGTACTGACCATGTACGGCGGCATCATCGCCCCGCCGTTGATCATTGGCGGTGCCGCCGGGCTCACCCCGGAACAAATCGGCGTGCTGGTTGCCAGCTGCCTCTTTGTCGGCGGCCTGGCCACGATCCTGCAAACAGTCGGCGTTCCGTTCTTCGGCGCCCAGCTTCCCCTGGTCCAGGGCACCTCCTTCGCCTCGGTGTCCACCATGGTGGCCATCGTCAACGGCGACGGCGGCATCCAGTCGGTCTTCGGCGCGGTCCTCGCGGCCTCCGTGATCGGCTTCCTGGTGGCCCCGTTCTTCGCGAAGATCGTGCGGTTCTTCCCGCCGGTCGTCACCGGCGTGGTCATCACGATGATCGGGCTCTCGCTCATCCCGGTGGCGGCCAACTGGGCCATGGGCGGAAACGCCAAGGCCGACGACTATGGTTCGCTGGCCAATATCGGCCTGGCCGGCATGACGATGGCCATCGTGCTGCTGCTCTCCAAGGTCGGCAAGGCGGCGATCTCGCGCCTGTCGATCCTGCTGGCGATGGTCATCGGCACCGTCATTGCGGTGTTCCTCGGTGTGGCGGACTTCTCGGCCGTGGGTCGCGGCACCATCTTCGCCTTCCCGCAGCCCTTCGCCTTCGGGTGGCCGGTGTTCGAGGTCGGTGCCATCGTCTCGATGACGATCGTCGTCATCGTGATCCTCACAGAAACCACCGCCGACATCCTCGCGGTGGGGGAGATCGCCAAGACCCGCGTCGATTCGCGGCGCATCGCCGACGGCCTGCGCGCCGACATGGCCTCCAGCATCCTGGCCCCGGTCTTCAACACCTTCACCCAGAGCGCGTTCGCGCAAAACGTCGGCCTGGTGGCCATCACCGGGGTGAAATCCCGCTTCGTGGTCACGGCCGGCGGAGGCATCCTGGTTGTCCTGGGCCTGCTTCCGGTGCTCGGCCGCGTGGTCGCCGCGATCCCCACCCCGGTCCTGGGCGGGGCAGGCATCGTGCTCTTCGGCACCGTTGCGGCCTCGGGGATCCGCACCCTGGCGAGCGTGAAATACGACAACAACCTGAACATGATCATCGTGGCCACCTCCATCGCCTTCGGTGCGCTGCCGATCGTCAAGACCGACTTCTACGATGCGTTTCCGACCTGGTTCGCCACCATCTTCCACTCCGGCATCAGCTCGGCCGCGGTCATGGCCGTGGCACTGAACCTGCTGTTCAATGAGCTGAAGATCGGCACCCCGAAGCGACACGGTTCGGCCTATGCCGCGGCCCCGCCACGCATGCTCATTGCCGACCAGATCCCGCGCATCGTCAAGGCGGAGGAAGTCCGCGGGCTACTGGACGGGGACCGGTTCAAGTCCGGCAAGCTCATCGCCGCGGACGGCGAGGAGATCCCCGTCGTCGACGACGACGAATTCAAGGGCATCGTTGAGGAGTACCGCAAGAGATGCGAGGCGGCCGGCGTCCCGTGCCCGGACGAGTCCGAGTTCGTGCGATCCGGGAAGCCCCCGCAGCTTCACTGAGCGACTCTGGCCCGTGCGGCCATTGGCACGGATCCAGGAACCACAGTCGACCCGGTTCCCTGGGTCCGTGCGGATGCGCATTTTCGGGTTGTACACATCGCTTCCATTGCCGGTTCTGCCAACCCGCGAGGCAATGGAGCTAGTCGGATAACACGTCTAGTGAAAGCGACGTCGGATGGGCATCCGACATGTGCACGGTGTTTTCGGCCACGATCTTGATCCTGTCGGTGGCAATCGTCCCGCCGGTATTTGAGTTCACGTCAAAGCGCGGAAAGTTGCTCGACGAAACATCAAGCCGGATCCGGTGCCCGACGGCAAAGAGATTTGCCGTCGCCGGAGCCTCGACCGTAATGCGGTAAATCTGGTGGGGCTCCAGCAGTTCAGGTTCGGTGTAGGACTCGCGGTAACGCACGCGCATGATTCCTTCGGTGAGATTCATGGCAAAACCCTGGGGGAAGTCGTGGCTCGGCGGGTACTCGTCGATCAGCTTGATGGTCAGGTCGGTATCCTTGGCCGAGGATGAGAGGAAGATCTCCGCGGTCACTTCACCTGCGATGCCCACTTGCTCCTGCAGGGGCTGGGTGCGGAATACCAGAACGTCGGGCCTGGCGCTCAGTGGCAAGTGCGGTCGGCTTGCTCCGAAGATTTCGTCGCTGGGCACCTGGTCGTAAGCCCCGCCGCGCATGACTGGTTCGCCGCTGGTGACCTGCCCTCCGATGGTCGGAACCGGGTGGCTCGGGTCAAAGGCGTAGGTGATAGAGGCATCTTGTGAAACCGGTTCGGGAATCAGTCCCCCGTCTGGCGAGCAGTATAGGGTGACCCTTTGCGCGTTTTCCGGGGGCCACGTGGCCGCGCGTTTCCATCGGCCGCCATGATCAAGCCGGCCCAGTTGGGTGGCTTTTCCGCTACCGCCACCCATCAGGAAATAGGTGACAGCGGTCCGTTGCACGGTAGTGGTGCTGCGTCCCAGCACCTCATCCATCCAATCAGCTCTAAAATCCAGGTAAGACGGCGCGAGATTGCCGTCAAAATATGAGGCAGGGCCAAAGTCGACATCGCCCGCGTAGCTCAGGCAGCGTTTCCCGTGGGTCCAGGGTCCCAAGAGCAGGTAGGCCGGACTGGACTTGCAGTCTCCAAGCTGCTGAAAATTCTCAATGGCTGAAGAAATGTAAGGGTCGTACCAGCTGGAGATGTGGAAACTAGGCACATCGGGGAACTTGTCGTAGGAACCGCGGGCATAGATTGCAGGCTGTGCCCAGTAGTCGTCAAAGTTCTCATGGGCCCACTGATCCAGCAAGTAGCCTTCGTAAGCGGGGGCCAGGCTCAGGGGTGAACTGCCCCGCCGCCATGGTGTCTGGTGGAACCAGTCCGCCACGTTCAGCGCGGTCAGTCCCGAAGCGATCACGGGATCGACCGTCGCTTCCGGACTTCGCGCCGCATGGCGGAAGGCCCACGTGGCCTGCTTGAGTTCGAAGGCTCCGCCCATGCGCATGCCCACTTCATAGGCCGAGGAGAATCCGCCCGAGTCCATGAACATGGCAGCCAGTCCGGAGGGTGCCAAAGCCGCTGCGGCCGTTTGCACATGGGCCGAGTAGGAAACCCCATTCATCAGAACACGCCCGTCGCACCAAGGCTGCGCCGTGATCCAGGAGATCGTATCCGCCCCGTCCTGTCCCTCGTTGAGGTATTTGACGAACTCACCTTCGGAGCTGCCTCGGCCGCGGCAGTCCTGACGAATCACGATGTAGCCGCGGTCGACGAAAAAAGCAGCTATTTCCTGCGGCAGCGGTATTGGTTGGTCATGCCTGGACTGATCCGAATCCCGGGTTGAACGCTTCCCATAGGGTGTGCGCTCCAACAGTACGGGCCGGGGTTTTTCGCCGGCGTCACCTAGATATACATCGGTGGCAAGCCGGCATCCATCACCCATCTCAACCATGAATTCCTGCGGATGGCCGGCGTCCTCAGACAGCAAGGATCTGTCGTCGATATATCTGGTCAACTGTGATCTCATTCCTTGATTTTCACTTCCCGGTGTTACTTTTAGGTTGCGCCGGCGGAGCCCTACATCATGAAGTTAGCCAGTGAACCGGCGATCCGCGCGACAGTTGGCGAAATTGAGCCAACCGTTCGTAACAAGGCCGGCATGGCAGAGGAGGTCTCATGGCCATTGCACTTCAATTTGCAGGATTCGACATCAACAACCTGCGCGTATCGGTCTCCCCCCTGTCCGAACTGATGGCGGTTCTCCACGTCTTGGCGGAACCTGACCATCACTTCGAATCGTCCGCCAAAGTTCAGGCCATCGCACGAAATCTGGACGATCGGCTGATCGCCGAGTTCAACGCTCTCTCGCCCCTGTGGGCTCGGTTCCGCGCACGATTCTTCTTTCCGGTGTCCACCGAACCAAAGCAGAATCTTGACCTGGAACTCGCTGGCATGGCCGCCCTGCCGCTTGAGGCTTTCGTCTCCATGGCGGCCGAAGCCATTCGCGGTTTCAGCAAGGACCTCCCCGCAGCCCAGCAGTTGCTGCGGGATGAAAAAGTCCGTCGCGAGTTCCTGGATACGTGCCGATCTCGATCTTTGGGACGATTCGAGCTGGCCGAACAACTTCTGAATGACCCGGAGCAGTTCAGGCAAAGGATCATCGAATTCTGCCTGGATTGCTGGAATTCGTTCTTCAAGATGGAGTGGGAAGATCTCGCCCTCACCGTCGGCCGCGCAGCGGCCCAACTCGCGGGCAAGCTGAATCAAACCGACCCCATTGCGACGATCGCGTCACTCAGTGTCACCGCCAAGGCCTTTCGCGGAGCGTCCGAGGTTCGCTTCGACAAGCTCCAACAGCGCAGGGTCAAGATGGCCGAACGCGAGCTGCTGCTCGTCCCTTCACATTGGATCGGAAACCATCTCACGGTTAAGGACAATGCCGGATACCCGGTCATTGTCCATTTTCCAGCGCAGACACGGCAGGAGGACCTCCTGCAGATCCATCAGATGCGAGGCAGGCTCAGCGCGCTCAGCGCCGATTCCCGGATGGAACTGTTCCGGCACATTTCGGCCGAACCCATGACGACCTCCGAACTTGCCGTCCGGCTTGGTCAGCCTGCGGCACAGATATCCCGATCCCTGCGGGTGCTGCGCGAAGCCGGACTCGTGGTCTCGGACCGCCACGGGAAGCTGGTTTACCACCGCATCGACACGGCAACGGTGCTCAGGATGGGTCCGGACCTGCTGGCCACACTGACCAGATGACTTCCGCCTACCGGGCGGCACCTTCCCGACGTCGGCGAATAGTGGGCATCATTGGTGTGCCTTCATTGAACCGTCCATAGGCATCTCGAGGGACAGTTTCCAAATCCTCGTCGCAACTTCCGGAACGATTGTCGAAAATTGGATAA
This sequence comes from Paeniglutamicibacter sp. ORCA_105, assembly GCF_045798545.1. Classification (NCBI taxonomy): domain Bacteria; kingdom Bacillati; phylum Actinomycetota; class Actinomycetes; order Micrococcales; family Micrococcaceae; genus Paeniglutamicibacter; species Paeniglutamicibacter sp. ORCA_105. Next base: position 79,000 of record NZ_JBIXLM010000004.1, read on the forward strand.
TCATCTCCCAGCACCGCGGTGCTTGTAATACAAATCACGGGTGGGGTTTTCGATTCCCACGCTACTGGGCAATCCGCGGCTCAGGGTTACCGCACTACTGGAGGATCCATGACCATCACCAAAATCGGAGGCCGGAGCGAATCGCTCGGGCTCCGTTTGCTCGCCAGCGTGGAAAGGGCAGGCAATGCACTGCCGCATCCGTTCTGGCTGTTCTGGATTCTCTTCGGCGTGCTTGCCGTCGCCAGCTGGATATTGTCGAGCGCAGGGGTGCGCGTCACGGATCCCGCGACCGGAGAGACTGTCGGGGTCAACAACGCGTTGAGCGTCGAGGCCATTCGCTCCCTGCTGACCGGCGCGGAGGAATCCTTCGTCACGTTTGGGCCGCTGGGGACGGTGCTGATCGTCATGCTGGGCGTTGCAGTGGCGGACAGGTCCGGACTCTTTGAAGTAATTGCCCGACGTGCGCTAAGCAATGTGTCGCCGCGTTCCGTCGTATTTGCCGTGGCTCTGGGCGGCGCGCTTTCCAAGTTCCTCTCCGACTCCGCCTACGTGGTGTTGATTCCGCTGGGCGCGGTGGCTTTTAAGGCCGTAGGCCGCTCTCCGATGCTGGGCATGATCGTAGCCTTCGTCTCGATCAATGCAGCCGGAGATGCCAATCCACTGATCGCCCCCGGCGATGTGGTCTTTGCAAAGGTAGCCACCGAGGCCGCCCACCTCATCGATCCGAGTGTCACCGTTCGAGCCACGGACAACATGTACTTCACGACGGTCTCAGCCATAGTGTTGGCGATTACGGTCACCCTGGTCACCGAGCTGATCCTGAAGAAGCGTGAGCACACCCTGGTGGTCGACACCGAGCAGGCCGACACGGCGGCAATGTCCGCCATGGCTCCCAGCGCGCTGCTCTCCGACGAGCAGGAACGCCGTGGACTGCGCGTCACGGGACTCTCCGCGGTGGCCTTCCTCGCGCTGCTGGCCGCGGCCATCATTCCTGCGGGATCACCGCTGCGTGGAGCGGGCGGGGAGTTCCTGGAATCGCCGTTTCTGGACGGCATAGCATTCTTCCTGTCGATGTTCTTTCTGGTTCTGGGCACGGCTTTCGCCTCTGGTTCCCGGCAACTGGACTCCGCCTCAGACATCCCTCGCTTCATGGCCGACGGCGTTCGTTCGATTGCGCCGCTGATCGTCCTGTTCTTTGCCGTCTCCCAGTTTTTGGCGTTGTTCAAGTTCACGAAAATCAGCACCGTGGTGGCCGTGGTCGGTTCCGATGCCATTCAAGGCCTGGGGATCAACAGCGTTGGCCTCTTCTTAATTGTTGTCGTCTGCATCGCGGTCCTCAACCTGATGATCACTTCCGGTCAGGCCCTGTGGGCGCTCGTTGCACCGGTCATCATCCCGATGATGATGCTGCTCGGGACAAATCCTGCCACCACGATGGCGCTCTACCGCATCGCCGATTCGTGCACCAACTCCATCACCCCGATGAGCACCAGCTTCGTTCTCTGTGTGGGCTACCTCCAGACGCTGAACAAGAAGGCGGGCATTGGCACGCTGATCTCCTTCACGTTGCCGTGTGCGTTGATCATGTTCGTGGTGTGGCTCGGTTTGTTCCTCGCCTGGTGGGCGCTGGGCATTCCGCTCGGTCCCGGTGCCCCCGTGCGGTAGCGCAGGCGACAACTGACCGCCTGCGGCTCGGTGCCGGGGGCAGGTTCAAGGGATGAATCCAAAGGAATCGTCAGTTGGTGGGCCCAGTTTCCGGGTCGTAGCTGGCGGGGCAGCAAGGACCATGTCCAACCGATCACCGACTCCCCATGCCCGTATGATCCGGAGGCTTCGCTCAGGGATCCCGGCCCGACGAGCGTTGTCGCTGCCTTGTCGTCGTGCCTTGGGACCCGAGCGGCCGTCCTCCCTGACAGGAAATTGGCTGACTCGGTCCTTGGGCACGTTCGCCCGCCTTGCGAGGATATGCAAATGCACCATTTCGTGGTGCCCCGCGGCCGACAGCAGAAGGACGATCTTGGCTCCTGAAGCATTCGCGGGTGATGCCGAAGAACGCACCAATATGGGCAGCCAGACGGCGTTGGTAGGAGGGGCAACATGGCCACTGCTCTCTGGCGGTCCTCCACGGAGGAGTGTTTCCGGTCCACACGTCGTCACAGTTTGGAGGTGGAAGCTCCAGGTGTTGGGCTCCGGCTATCAGGCTTAGGAAACCCGCGAGATGCCTGTTCACATTTCGTAGGCATGGGACCTGTATCGAGAGCATGCTGGTGAGGATCCCAGGGGCGGCAAGAGGGTGACCTCCTCGTTTTCCGCACCGTACCGGGCCGGCGGACAGCCCCGAGTCCAGTGCAACGGTCTGCTGGACGCCTGGACGCCTGGGCACTGCACGGGCCGGTCGCAGAACGCGCCGATCATGTGCATCGTGGCCATGGAAAGCCGCGCGGCTTCCCGCCCTACGCGGCGGCTCGCCTACGCAGCGCGCGCCAAGGCGCCGACGCGATGAAGGATCGTGCGTACAAAGTGGATTCAGGAATTCCCGGTTTCCATGACGTCCCGTGCGGTCGGTCGCCCTAGCCCGTCGTGACGGCGAGGGCCGCGGAAAGCTGGGCCGTCGCTGCGCGCAAGCGCGGCACGGCCCTGGCTGCGAACTCGTCGTTGAGCCGGGTGACGGGCCCGGAGACGGAGATCGCCATCGGGGTCGGCGCGCCGGGGACCGCCATCGCCAGGCAGCGCACGCCGAGCTCCTGCTCTTCCTCGTCGATGGCATAGCCGCGGGTGCGCACCTGATCGAGTTCCTCGAAGAGCTGGTGCATGGTGCCGATGGTTTTCGGCGTGTGGGGCGCCATGCCCGCCTGGTTGACCAGGCGCTGGACCCGGTCGTTTTCCAGCACCGACAGGATTGCCTTGCCCACTCCGGTTCCGTGGAGCGACGAGCGGCGCCCGACCTCGGTGATCATGCGCATCGCGTGCGGCGACTGGGCTTGGGAAATGTAGGTGACCATGTCGCCGTCGAGCACCGCGATGCTGGCCGACTCGCCCAGTTCGTTCACCAGGTTCTGCAGGATGGGCGTGGACAGGGCGCCCAGCTGGCGGTTGGCGACTTCGCCCAGGCGGATCAGCCGCGGGCCGAGGGCGTAGCGGCGGTTGTTCAGTTGGCGGACGTAACCGATGCCGACCAGGGTGCGCAGCAGCCTGTGGATGGTGGGAAGCGGGAGCGGGGTGTCCATGGCAAGTTCGCTCAGGGCCGCCTCCCCGCCGGCCCGGCCAATGAGTTCAAGGAGCTCGAAGGCGCGCTCGACGGATTGGACGCCCGATGTCGTCTTTACTTCGGCCATGGCGATGCTCCTGGGTCTGCTGGTGCGCGGGCGGGAACCGTCAAAAGGTCCCGCAAACGGTCAAGTCTTGTGGTGCAACACTACCGGAACCCTAGCTATTTCTTCCACGATCCGAAACTTTGATGCACAATTCCCGTGACCCACTCCACATAAGTGCTTGTAATTTCACTGAGTAGATAATAGTATCCACTATACGGAAACTTTTTCAGGAGGACGATATGGCTGTACCTAGCCCGGGATATTCACTGACGCTGCGTGTCCAAACGCCCGTCTCGATCACTGCAACCAGCGAACTGGCCGCGGCCGTGGGCCGCGCCGGAGGGTCAATCACGGCACTTGACGTGGCCGAATCCGGCCATGACCACATGGTCGTCGACGTCAGCTGCAACACCACCGACGCGGACCACGGCCAGCTCGTGCGCGACGCATTGGATGAACTGGACGGCGTGAGCGTCCGCAACGTCTCGGACCGCACCTTCCTGATGCACCTGGGCGGCAAGCTGGAGGTCGTCCCGAAGGTCGCCCTGCGCAACCGGGACGATCTCTCCCGTGCGTACACCCCCGGGGTGGCCCGTGTGTGCATGGCCATTGCCGAGAATCCCGAGGATGCCCGCAACCTCACCATCAAGCGCAACACCATTGCCGTGGTCACCGACGGCTCGGCGGTGCTCGGCCTGGGCAACATCGGCCCGGCCGCCGCACTTCCGGTCATGGAAGGCAAGGCGGCGCTGTTCAAGCAGTTCGCCAATGTCGATGCCTGGCCGGTCTGCCTGGACACCCAGGACACCGAAGAGATCATCATGATCGTCAAGGCCCTCGCCCCGGTCTACGGAGGGGTGAACCTCGAGGACATCGCCGCACCGCGCTGCTTCGAGATCGAGGCCCGCCTGCGCGAGGAACTCGACATCCCGGTCTTCCACGATGACCAGCACGGCACCGCCATCGTCACCCTCGCCGCGTTGACCAATGCGCTGTTGGTGGTCGGCAAGCAGATCGACAAGGTCCGCATCGTCGTCTCCGGCGTCGGCGCCGCCGGCAACGCCATCATCCAGCTCCTGGCCGCCCGTGGCGCCAAGAACATCATTGCCGCGGGCCGCAACGGAGCGATCAGCCGCACCGACGTGTCGTCCGACCCGCACCGCCAGTGGCTCGCCGACAACACCAACCCGGAACTGTTCACCGGCACGCTCAAGGAAGCCATGGTCGGCGCCGACGTCTTCATCGGCGTCTCCGCCCCCAACGTCCTGGACGAAGCGGACATTTCAGCCATGAACAAGGACGCCATTGTCTTTGCCATGGCCAACCCGGATCCCGAGGTCGACCCGATCGCCGCCGGCCGCCACGCGGCCGTGGTCGCCACCGGGCGTTCCGACTTCCCGAACCAGATCAACAACGTGTTGGCCTTCCCGGGCTTCTTCCGCGGACTGCTCGACGCACGCGTTGCCGACATCACCGACGAAATGTTGTTGGCTGCAGCCGATGCCATTTCCGCCCGCGTAAGCCAAGATGAACTCAATCCCGGTTTCATCATTCCCTCCGTTTTCGACCCGCATGTGGCCGCAGACGTTGCCGAGGCCGTTGCCACCGCGGCCGCGAAGAACAAATAGCAAGAAAGACCTGGTCCACCATGAGCATCACCCTGACGCACATCCCGGCCGTTGCCAAGGCCGATGAGATTCTTTCCGCCGAGGCCCTTGCCTTCGTGAAGAAACTGCACGACGAGTTCGCCGGAACCCGCAGCGAGCTGCTTGAAGAGCGCACCAAGGCGCGCGCCGAGGTAGCCAAGACCGGCACCCTCGACTTCGACCCGGCAACCGCCGAAATCCGCAACGGCGACTGGAAGGTCGCACCGGCCCCGGCCGCCCTGCAGGACCGTCGCGTGGAAATCACCGGACCGGCTTCCCCGGCCAAGATGGCCATCAACGCGCTGAACTCCGGCGCCAAGGTCTGGCTGGCCGACCTCGAGGATGCCTCCACCCCGACCTGGCACAACGTGATCGACGCGCTGGTGAACCTCACGGAAGCCGCCGCGGGCACCCTGTCCTTCGAGGACGCGGGCAATGGGAAGTCCTACACGCTGCGCACCGACGCACCGCTGGCCACCATCGTGGTCCGCCCGCGCGGCTGGCACCTGCCGGAGGCCAACGTGCTCATCAACGGGGCACCGGCAATTGGCGCACTGGTCGACTTCGGACTGCACTTCTTCCACAACGCCAAGTTGTTGGCAGAGTCGGGCCAGGGCCCCTTCTACTACCTGCCCAAGATGGAGTCCCATCTCGAATCCCGCCTGTGGAACGAGGTGTTCTCCTTCGCCGAGGCCGAGCTGGGCATCGAACACGGCACGGTGCGCGCCACCATGCTCATCGAGACCATTCCCGCGGCCTTCCAGATGGACGAGATGCTCTACGAACTGCGCGACTACGCCTCGGGCCTGAACGCCGGGCGCTGGGACTACCTCTTCTCCATCATCAAGTACTTCCGCGAGGCCGGGGAAAAGTTCATCATGCCCGACCGCGCCGACGTGGCCATGACGGCCCCGATGATGCGCGCCTACACCGAACTGCTCGTGCAGACCTGCCACAAGCGCGGCGCCTTCGCGATGGGCGGGATGGCCGCCGTCATCCCGAACCGCCGCGAACCCGAAGTCACCGCCACTGCCTTCGAGAAGGTCCGCGCCGACAAGACCCGCGAGGCCAACGACGGATTCGACGGCTCCTGGGTCGCACACCCGGACCTGGTCCCGGTCTGCGTCGAGGTGTTCGACGCTGTGCTGGGCGAGAAGCCAAACCAGATCGACCGACAGCGTCCCGAGGTCTCGGTCACCGCCGAACAGCTGCTCGACGTCGCCTCGGCACCGGGCTCCGTCACCGAGGCCGGGGTCAACGCCAACCTCTACGTCGCGGTGGCCTACACCGCCGTCTGGCTCTCGGGCAATGGCGCGGTGGCCATCCACAACCTCATGGAGGATGCAGCAACCGCGGAAATCTCGCGGTCGCAGATCTGGCAGCAGATCAACAACAAGGTGGTCGCCGCGGACACCGGCAACACCATCACGGCCGAGCTCGTCGCCAAGGCCCTCGAGGTCCAGGTCCAGAAGCTGCGCGGCGAGATCAACAACGAGGAGACCTTCGCCGCCTACTACGCCCCGGCCGCCGAGCTCATCGGCCGTCTGGTCTCCGGGCGCGACGAGGACTTCGAGGACTTCCTCACCCTGCCGGCCTACCGCCTGCTGAGCACCGAACTGGTGTCCAAGTGAGTACCCCGGGCGTGCTGGGCGCCGACGCACTGGCAGCGGTGGAGCGCGACCTGGCGGCCACCGATGCACTCCTGGAACAGCAGTACCCGGGGGACGACGGGCGTCGCCAACCGATTCACGCCGCTTATGTCCCCGCCGACCGCTTCACCCCCGGGCTGCCGGCAGCCTGGGGCGCCGCGGCCCTCGAGACTGCAGGCGGCGCGGCGGGCCTTGCCGCCCTGGCCGGGAAGCTGGGCCTGGCAGAGCCGGAGGAGCTCGCCGCGCTGGTCGCCGCGAAGCTGAAGCATGAACCCATCGAGGACCTGCGCCTGGACTTCGAGGATGGATACGGCAACCGCGGCGACGAAGCCGAGGACGCCGCGGCCGTGGCGGCGGCCGGACAGGTCGCCAAGGCCGTGGCCGCGGGAGTTGCACCGCCCTTCATCGGCATTCGCTTCAAGTGCCTCGAGGCGCCCACCCGGGCCCGCGGGCTGCGGACGCTGGATTTGTTCGTCTCCGCGCTGGCCCGCGCCGGTGAATTGCCGCAGGGTCTGGTGCTGACCCTTCCGAAGGTCACCACCGTCGCCCAGGTCCAGGCCATGGTCTTCGTCTGCGAGCAGCTGGAGGAGGCGCATTCCCTGCCCGCCGGCCGCCTGCGCTTCGAGGTCCAGATGGAAACCCCGCAGCTGATCCTCTCCCACGAGGGCACCGTGCCCTCGGCCGCTCTGCTCCACGCCGGCAAGGGCAGGGTATCGTCGCTGCACTACGGCACCTACGACTATTCGGCCTCCCTGGGCATCGCGGCGGCCTACCAGTCGATGGAGCACCCGGCCGCGGACTACGCCAAGAACGTCATGCAGGTGGCCATCGCCGGCACCGGCGTGCACATGTCAGATGGCTCGACCAACATCCTGCCACTGGGCGACCCGGAGCAGATGCAGGCTGCCTGGGCACTGCATGCCCGCCTGGTGCGCCGGCACCTGGAACGCGGGATCTACCAGGGCTGGGACCTGCACGAGAACCAGCTGGTTACCCGCTACCTGGCGACCTACGCGTTTTACCGCGAGGGTTTCGGGGCCGCGGCGGCACGCCTGCGCAACTACGTGCACCGTATCGAATCGGCCATCATGGATGAGCCGGCCACCGCCAGGGCGCTGGCCAACTTCATCCGCCGCGGCCTGGTCTGCGGCGCATTGAGCGCCGAAGAGATCACCTCGACGGCCGAGATTTCCCTTTCCACCCTTGAATCAATCGCCCTGGCGCGAGCAACACAGACGGAGGACTCGAATGTCTAAGATCCAGACTCGTGGGGATGCAAGCTACTACACGAACTACGGCGGACACCCGCCGCAGACCGACCTGTTGACCGACCGCGCCATCGTCACCGAGGCGTACACGGTCATCCCGCGCGGCGTGCTGCGCGACATCGTCACCTCGGTCTTCCCTGAGTGGACGGGCACCCGCGCCTGGGTGCTGAACCGCCCGGTCGCCGGCGGCTCGACCACCTTCGCCCAGTCCATCGTGGAGGTCGCCCCGGGCGGCGGCTCGCAGAAGCCCGAACCGCAGGCCGAGGTCCAGTCCTTCCTCTTCGTGGTCTCCGGGCATCTGAGCGTGACCATCAACGGCACCGTGCACACCCTGGAAGAAGGCGGCTTCGCATACGTCCCGGCAGGCGCCGACTGGTCGGCACTGAACAACGGCGTCGAGGTGGCCACCTTCCACTGGATCCGCAAGCGCTACGAGCCATTGGCAGGCGTCGCGGCACCGGGTCCGGTAGTGGGCAACGAGCGCGACATCGAGCCCGGTGCCATGCCGGAGACCGAAGGCAAGTGGCGCACCACGCGCATGCTGGACCCGCAGGACGTCGCGTTCGACTTCGGCGTGAACATCGTGACCTTCGAGCCGGGAGCTTCGATCCCGTTCGCCGAGACCCACGTGATGGAGCACGGCCTGTACGTCCTGGAGGGCAAGGCCGTCTACCGGTTGAACGCCGACTGGGTCGAGGTCGAGGCCGGCGACTACATGTCCTTGCGCGCCTTCTGCCCGCAGGCTTGCTACGCCGGCGGACCGTCGAACTTCCGCTACCTGCTCTACAAGGACCAGAACCGCCAGATAGCCTTGTAACGCGGCACAGCGCTAAACACCGTCGGGCCCTTCCAACGCATCGCGTTCGAAGGGCCCGACGGTGTTTGGGGGAGGGGAAACCCCCTGCCCCCATCTCTCCGGCGCCCGTTGGGAAAGGGGTGGTGCCGGAGAGATGCGTTTCCTACCAGGCCGGTAGCACCGGCAGGGGTCCGCTGGCTTCAATGTAGCGTGCCTGGCCGCGGGCGAGCCACTCGATCAGGCCCTCGCGGTCCGACTTGACCTGCAGGGCGCCGTCGCCGATGACCCACTCGTCGCCTTCCTCGGTCACCAGGGTCATGCCCGGGGCGTCCTTGGCGCGCATGGTGCGCACCGCCGCCTCCACGGCGTTGAGCTGCGAGTCCGGGTCGGCCTCCTCGATGGTCCAGGCGGTGTCCAGGTCGTGGTGGTGCACGACGACCTCGGCGATGCGCAGCGCCACGATGGACGTGGCGGGGATGACCTTGCCGTGCAGGTTGACTTCCTGAACCGCGAGATCCCCGGCCAGGCGCTCGGTCTGCTCGGCGAAGTACTCCGCAGCGCTGCGGAATTTCCCGACCAGTTCCTCGCGCGGCAGCGCCGCGAGCGCGGCGATCTCCTCGGTGCGGGCCTCGGGCGAGGCATAGAGCTGCTGCTCTTCACCTGTGGTGGCCCAGTCGATGAGCTTGACCAGCGAGCGGCCGTTGGAGGCCAGGTGGGCGATGACATCGGCACGGCTCCACCCCTCGCACAGGGACGGGGCGGACATTTCTTCGGCGGACAGCGTCTCGATCGTGGCCAGCATCATGTTGGTTTCGCGGCCGAGGCGGGAAAGGTCCGAGTGCAGGCGGGCAGTGTTGATCATGCAGACACCCTACCAATGTGCGGGCCGGGGATGGGAGCGGAATCCAATCCATATCGAACCGGTATTGACTCATATCCACGCGCGCGGCCCGGTGCCGGCCCCGCCGGGGCCCGAAGCCGCCATTCCCGGCTTTTTTATTGCCTGACAGGTAGTTTGGTGGAATGATCCCGGTCCGGCAGATGACGCAACGACTACGGCTCGATCCACCCGTCCCCGAAGACCTGGGAGAGGTCTTCGCGATCTCCGGCGATCCGCGCACCTGGGCGCACATCCCCGGCGAACGGGTCACAGATGCGCGGCAGACCGAGGCCTCGCTGGAAATGTTTGGCGCCGGCTGGCGGGAGCAAGGCCTCTCGCATTGGGTCGTGCGGCTGGGCGAAGCCTGCGCGTACCCGCTCCTGGATCCCGGCCAGGTACTGGGCACCGGGGGAGTGCACCTGTTTGCGGCGGTTGCCGGCAAGCACGTCTGGAACCTCGGCTACCGGCTGGACCCTGCATGCTGGGGCCACGGATTCGCCACCGAACTTGCCCGGTACGCGGTGGAACGCGCCCACGCCGCCAAGGAATCGGTGCCGGTGATCGCCCGGGTGCTTTCCACCAACCCCGCATCGGTCAAGGTGGCGCAGAAGGCCGGGCTCCAACTCCGCTGGGAGGGAGCGCCGTCGCCGCAGACAGTTGCAGCGGTCGGGGACGGGTCGGTTTCCCGGCTCATCCTTGCCGACCGTGAGCTGGATGGCGACGTGCTTGCCTGGCTGGTGTCGCGGGGCTAATTGCGTAGTTCCGCAAGAGGCCAGCTGCCGGCATCAGGCGTCGTCGCGCACGCGCCCGGCGAAGTTCAGCACATGTTCCCGCAGCACAGTGATGCGCCGATTGACCTCTGCCTCGCGATCGAAACCGAGGTAGGGCAGCGATTTCATCATGCGGACATTGGCGGGGCACTGAAACTCGGCGCACACCATGATGCCGATGGTGTCGCCGTCGCGGCCGGCCTGGCCGCCCTTCCTGGCGTTGAAAAACACCACGTGGTTGGGCAGGTCGACGTCCTCGCACCACGAGCACTGCGGTCGATTGCGGATCTTGCCCTCGGTCTTGCGGAACATGATGCCCACGGGAGCAGCGTCAAGGACCGTGACGACATAGCCGACCAATGGCAGCTTCGGATCCCGCCACCCCAGGAACTCGAGGTTGTCCCAATCCAGGGAGTCGAAGTTCTCCGGGAGCGTGATGGCCTTGCGCTCGCGCAGCGAGGCATTGATGAGGGATGAACGGATCTGTTTTTCGGAAAGCGAATGCATGGAAATTCTGGGCCTGACTGTCGTGCCACCTCGTCGCCGCGGCGAAGGGGAGGGGGCATGCTTCGGGTGGGGTGGAGGATCCGCGCGCGGTCGGGCGACGAGTCGCCGGGAACCCCGCAGCGGATGTGGGCGCGCCAAATGGACGCGCAGTATCACCGAAAGTGGACAGCCCTATCTCGAGCCGGCGGAAAATACGCCGGCTACCTCCGAACGCCCTCGGGGCGGTTGAGACGAGATCACTATGGACATGCGAAAAAGTATACGCCCACGCTGCTCGCCCTCTGCCGGACGCGACGGGGCGCACCGCAGCCTCCGCAGCGGGGAAGTGGAACATCAGTTCGTGATGCTGTAGACCGGTCATATGTTTATCCGGCAACTCGAGTACATGGTCGCACTGGCCCGGGAGCGGCACTTCGTGCGCGCCGCGCAATCCTGCTCGGTGTCCCAACCGGCGCTGTCTGAGGGAATCCGGAAGCTGGAAAAGGAGCTTGATGTTCCGCTGATCCGCCGCGGCAACAAGTTCGAGGGCCTGACCGCCGAGGGGCAGGAACTTGTTCTCTGGGCCCGGAAGATCCTCGCAGACCGGGACGCGATGAACGACGAGATCGGTGCGATGCGCATCGGCATCCGCGGCCAGCTTCGCTTCGGATCGATTCCCACCGCCTCGATCGCGGTGTCGCTGCTCAACGCGCCGTTTTGCGAATCGCACCCCTTGGCGCGCGTCCAGGTGGTCTCCGACCTGACATCCGACGACGTCCTGGCGCGGTTGAGTTCCTACGAAATCGATGCCGGAATCACTTACATCCAGGACCCTGTGCCCGACGAATTCCGGGTGTTCCCGCTCTACCGGGAACGATACGTCCTGCTGACCACCGGAAATGCAGGCGCGCCGTCGGCGGCGTCTGCAACGTGGGCGCAAGCTGCGGCACTCCCGCTTTGCCTGCTGGCCCCCAGCATGCAGGGACGGCGGCGCCTCGACGACATATTTGCCGAGGCGGGAATCGGCCCGGAGCCACGGCTGGAAACGGACTCGGTGGCCTCGCTCTTTGCCCATGTGACGACGGGTTCATGGGCAACCGTCGTGCCCGCGGCTTGGCTTCATGTCTTCGGGGTTCCGGCCAACTTGCGCGCTGTTCCGTTGGTGGGACCGGAGCGTTCCGTGCCGGTCGGCTTGCTCACGCTCGCCCGGGTACCGACGCCTATCCTCGTGCGTGCCTTGGCATCCGTGGTCGAATCGACGGATCTCACATTCCTGGAACACCTGCCTGGCGGGCCCATGCGATAGGCACTGCCTATCGGTATATCGCGAATGATTCTTTGACGCCTATTGCCTAGGCGGAGCAAAGTGGTTCCCCGGGGGCACGGTGCCCCTGCGCGGGAGGCGAAATGACAAGGATTGCGCGGGTCCGGGTGAACGGGCCACGTGGCGGGGCTGCTCCGCGACGTGCACCCGTTCCACGTTCCTTGCTGGCGCTGGGCCCGGCCCAGGGCGACCGGATGTCCGCATGGCGCGTCGGGTTGAGCGTCGCCGTCCCCGCGCTGGCCCTGTTGGCCATCGGCAGGCCAGGCCTGATCATCTATGCGGTGTTCGGCGCCTTCATCGGCATGTATGGCAGGAACGAACCTCACCAAATGAGGGTCCTCCACCAAGCCCAGGCGGCAGTGCTGCTCGTGGGAGGAACTCTGATCGGCATTGGATTGTCCGCCCTGGGCGTGAGGCCTTGGACGCTCGTCCTGGCCGAGGCCTTCATCGCGGGCGTGGGTTCGCTCTTCGCTGACAGGTACAGGCTCAAGCCCGCAGGCCCATTTTTTTGCCTATTTGCCCTCGGCGCATGTGCCTCGGTTCCGCTGGCGGTGCCGTGGTGGTGCGCCGCGTTCGTCTGCGTTGGCTCGGCCGGCTTCGCCGCAATGGTCGGGTTTGCCGGCTGGTTCGGCACCAGGTCCTGGGCACCGGGGGTCGCCAGGCCGGTGGCCCCCACCGTGTCGGCGGCAGTCCTCGTCCACGCACTGCGCTATGTCCTGGCCGTCGGTACCGCCGGTGCCGCAGGAATCCTCCTGGGCATCGGGCACCCCTACTGGGCCATGGCCGCGGGAGCCGTTCCGTTGGCCGCCGAGACCCTTGGGGCGCGCATCCAACGCGGCATCCACCGGGTGTTCGGAACGCTTGTCGGCGTGGGGCTGACAGCCCTGATCCTGCTGCCCGAGCCCTCCGCCATGGTGCTGGGGCTGCTGGTGGTTGCGCTGCAGTTCCCGAGCGAGTTGTTCATGGCTCGCCACTACGGGCTCGCCCTGGTCTTCTTCACGCCACTGGTCCTGGTCATGACCTATCTGGCGGCTCCAACGGATCCCGGCATCCTCATGGTTGACAGGGCTGTGGAGACGGCCATCGGGGCCGCCGCCGGCGTGCTGGTCGCGGTGTGCATCCGGGAACCGCGGGCTCGACGGACCGCCTTGCGCTGAGCCCGGGTGTGGGAGCGTGAATCGGCCGTGGCCACCACTTTTTCTCGAACCCGGAGGATGGGCAGGGATTCATCCGAGTGGGGCTGGGGGGTGATCCCCGCCGAGGCCCAGTCCCGAGGTCATGCGGAAGTTTGCAGCCCTGCTGTCCGGGCAAAAGAGTGCCTCCCTCGACTTGAGGAGGGAGGCAACCCGGGGGTTTCGGTGCGGTGCCGGGACGGGACTTGGCGTCAGCCGGCGTTGACGGAGGCTTTGGTGATCGGCCAGCCGGTGACGACCTTGGGTCGCGGGGTCGCGTAGGTGCGCACCTTGGAGGTGCTCAGTCCCAGGCGGACCAGGGACTCGGCGATGGTGACGGCGGCTCGCACCCCGTCCACGATCGGCACGCCCGTGGCCTCGGCGACCTTGGACTCGAGTTCTGCCATCCCGCCGCAGCCCAGCACGATGACCTCGGCCTTGTCGTTTTCCACGGCCTGGCGCGACTGCTCCACGATGGCCGCCACCGCGCGTTCCGGCTCGGATTCAAGCTCGAGCACGCCCAGCCCGCTGGCCCGCACCGAGGCGCAGCGGTCGGTGAGCCCGGCCAGCTTCAGCCGGTCCTCGATCAGCGGCACCGTCCTATCCAGCGTGGTGACCACGGAGTACTTGTGGCCCAGGAACTGGGCCGTGGAGGCCGCCGCCTCGGTGATGTCCACGACCGGTACATCAAGCAGTTCCTGCAGCCCCTCGCGGCCGTGTTCGCCGTAGCCGGCCTGGATGACTGCATCGAACGGCTCGGTGTAGTTGACCACCTTGTCCATGACGGCAATGGCGGCGAGGTAGCTCTCGAAGTTTCCCTCGCAGGAATCGGCGCCGAAGTCCGGCGTCAGTTCGATGATCTCGGTGCCCGGTGAGGCCGCCGAGCGGGCCGAGTCGCCGACGGACCGGGTCATGGAAGCGGTGGTGTTGACGTTGAGGACCAGAATTCGCATGGTGGAAACTCCTGTGTTGCCGGTGGGATCGGGGAACTGTTGGCGTCTAGTGGGTGGGTGCCACGGCGATGGCCTCGCCATCGATGTCCTGGTGGACCTGGCCGCGCTTGGCGATTGCCAGGTACACGACGGCGCCCAGCCCGGAGCCGATGAACCAGGCGAAGGCCGAGACGTGGCCCAGCGCCGGGGAGAAGGCGAGGATCAGGGCGGCAACGGCCGAGATTCCCAACGCGAGGATGGCGCGGAAGTTCACGCCGCGGGTGAAGTAGTACGTGCCCTCCGGGTTCGTGCGGTAGAGGTCCGGGACGTTGATCTTGGCGCGGCGAAGGATCCAGTAGTCGGCCATGATGATGCCGAACAGGGGGCCCAACAGGGCGCCCAGGCCGCCGAGGAAGTAGGTGATGACCGCGGGGGAGTTGTACAGGTTCCACGGCAGGATCAGCAGTCCGATGACACCGGAGATGATGCCGGCACGGCGGAAGTTCAGCACCTTCGGGAAGAGATTGGTCAGCGCGTAGATCGGGGCGACGAAGTTGGCCATCAGGTTCACCGCGATGGTCAGGATCAGCAGGGCCGCCGAGGCGGCGAGCAGCAGGAAGGTGTTGGGAATGGCCTCGACGACGTCCGAGGGGCTGTCGATGATGGTGCCGTCGATCTTGAATTGCGCACCGGTCATGACCACGACGATCACGCCGAAGAGCAGCATGTTCAGTGGGATGCCCCAGAAGTTGCCGCGCACGATCGAGCCCTTGGAACGTGCGCTGCGGGTGAAATCGCAGAAGTTCAGCACGAAGGTTGCATAGATGGAGACCCAGAGGGCCCCGCCGCCGAGGATTCCGAGCCACATGTCGACCCCGGTCTTGGCGTCCCCGGTGGACCAGGCGATGGAGCCGCCGGCCTGGGCGAACATCCATATGGCCAGCGCACCCATGGTGATGAGGATGACGGGACCGGCGAAGGCCTCGTACTTGCGGATCATTTCCATTCCGTAGCTGACGATGACCAGTTGCAGTGCCCAGAGGGAGACGAAGCAGATCCAGCCCAGGGTGGAAAGGCCCAGGAAGCTGTTGGAGTTAAGGCTCGCGGCGGACGGGGCCACTGCCAGGATCATGACCACCAGCACCACGGATGCCAGGTAGGTCTGGATGCCGAACCAGGCGATGGCCACGGCTCCACGCAGGAGTGCAGGTATCTGGGCACCGCGGATACCGAAGGCGATGCGGCTCATGACCGGGAACGGGACTCCGGTCTTTTCACCCATGAAGCCGGAGAAGTTCAGCAGCCCAAAGAGCAGGACTGCGCCGAAGCCCAGGGCCAGCAGGATCTGCCAACCGCCCAGGCCGAGTGCAAAGAGCCCGATCGCAAATGCGTAGTTCCCCAGGGAATGGACGTCGTTGGCCCACAGCGTGAAGATGCTGTAGCTGGACCAGGTCCTTCCCGCCTTGGTGGTCGGTGCCAGGTCGCTGTTGTACAGCGACGCGCTGAGCCCATGGGGATTCAGTTCGTGCTGGACCACGGGCGGGACGCTGGATTCTGACGTCGCAGTGCGCACATCTGGATGGGTCATGAGAACTCGTACCTTTCACCACAGGGGGTGTGACGGAGATTACTTCGTGTGGATCGATGATGGCACGATTCCATGTAAAAGAAAAGGATTTTCATCAGGTGGAATTGTCGGGAAAATCTTGGGGCCCGAATTTGACTGGTCACGCCGGGTTCGTGTCGATTTCCGTAGCCCGGGGCATGGTGGCAGGTCGGCGGGCGGAGCTGTTGCGCACCCTTGACAGTGACTCAGCCCACTCGCTAGAGTTCTCATCAAGCAATAAACATATTTCACAATATGGAAGTTGGAACCATGAAGGAGTCGAAGATGGCCTACACCGTCAACTGTTCAATCCTGCTCACCGAGATCCCCCTGCTGGAGCGCGCCGCCGCGGCCAAGGCCGCGGGCTTTGACAGCGTTGAATTCTGGTGGCCGTTTGCCACGGCCGTACCCGCCGACTCCGAGGTCGACGCCTTCGTGGCCTCGATCAAGGATGCGGGCATCACCCTCGAGGGCCTGAACTTCTTCGCCGGCGACATGCCGGCCGGCGACCGCGGACTGGTTTCCTGGGTCGGACGCGAATCCGAGTTCCTCGACAACATCGACGTCGTGGCAGGCATTGGCGAGGCCACCGGCTGCAAGGGCTTCAACGCCCTGTACGGAAACCGGCAGCCCGGGGTCGACGGCCAGGCGCACGACAAGCTGGCCGTTTCCAATCTGGTCGCCGCGGCCAAGGGCGTCGAGCGGATCGGGGGCACGGTGTTGCTCGAGCCGATCTCGGGATCCGAGGCCTACCCGCTGAAGACCTCCGCCGACGCATTCTTTGTCCTGGAAAAGGTCCACGCCGCAGGCGCAGCCAACGTCAAGCTGCTGGCCGACTTCTACCACCTGGCCGTGAATGGCGACGACGTGGCCACGCTGATCGAGGAGCACGCCCACGAATTCGGGCACATCCAAATCGCCGACGATCCGGGACGCGGTGCACCGGGCACCGGAACCCTGCCGCTGGGTGAATGGGTCACCCGTTCCCGCGACCTCGGCTACGCCGGCGGCGTGGCCCTTGAATACAAGGCCGCCCACGCGGAGGCCTTCAACTGGCTCATCCGCCAGCCCGTCTAAGCAGCCCCAACCTTTTCGGGCAGGCAATGCCCAGGCCACCAGCACGCACAAATTTTCAGGAGCACGTCATGTCGAACACGCACAAGATCGCATTCATCGGCCTGGGCATCATGGGCCTTCCCATGGCCATCAACCTGGCCAAGGCCGGCTTCGAGGTCACCGGCTACAACCGCAGCCCGGAAAAGACCGCGGAACTCGTGGCCGCCGGCGGCAAGGGCTCCGGCTCCATCCCCGAGGCGGTTGCCGATGCAGACGTCATCATCACCATGGTTCCGGACTCCGCTGACGTCGAAGCCGTCGTCACCGGCGAGGCGGGGGTCTTCGCGCACGCCAAGTCCGGTGCCCTGTGGATCGACAACTCCTCCATCCGCCCCGACGTCGCAGCCCGGCTTGCCGACGAGGCCCGCGCAGCAGGCCTCCGCCCGCTCGACGCACCGGTCTCCGGCGGCGAGGCCGGTGCCATCGGCGGAGTGCTCTCCATCATGGTCGGCGGCGAGGAAGCAGACTTCGCCGACGCCGAGGCTGTCTTCAACGCAGTCGGCAAGACCATCGTGCTGGTGGGCCCCTCGGGTTCCGGCCAGACCGTCAAGGCAGCCAACCAGCTGATCGTCGCGGCGAACATCCAGGCTCTTTCCGAGGCAGTGGTGTTCCTTGAAGCCTACGGCGTCGACACCGACGCCGCGCTCACGGTCCTGGGAGGCGGGCTCGCCGGCTCCAAGGTCCTGGACCAGAAGGGCCAGAAGATCCTCGACCGGTCCTTCGAGCCCGGTTTCCGACTAGCCCTGCACCACAAGGACATGGGCATCGTGACCTCCGCGGCCCGCGAGGCAGCCGTCGTGCTTCCGCTTGGCGCACTTGTCGCCCAGCTCGTGGCCTCCACCGTGGCCAGCGGCGACGGCGCCCTGGACCACTCCGGACTCTTCCGCGGCGTACAACGCCTCAGCGGATCCGCCGACGTGCCGGCCGAACCCGTGGCCGCCAACTAGCAAGAAGGGGAGATGGTGCGGTGCCGGCCCGGAAGCCGGCATCGCACCATCCGTTCCCAGGGATCCTTCGCAGCAAGCACCCGCTATGCGTCATCGGTCCATCTCAACCCACACCCTCCCCCCGCCATGCAAGCCGGCGCAGGGGATTGACACAAGGAGCTCTACACCATGGCAAAGTTGCGCGTCGTTGATGCAATTGTCCTGATTCTGGAAAAGGAAGGCGCCACCGAGGCCTTCGGGCTGCCCGGTGCAGCCATCAACCCCCTGTACTCGGCCATGCAGCGCCGCGGCACCGTCCGCCACACGCTGGCCCGCCACGTCGAGGGCGCCAGCCACATGGCAGACGGCTACTCCCGTGCCACCGGCAAGATCGGGTTGTGCCTGGGCACCTCGGGCCCCGCCGGCACCGACATGATCACCGGCCTCTACGCCGCGATCGCCGATTCCATCCCGATGCTCTGCATCACCGGACAGGCGCCCACCGACAAGCTGCACAAGGAAGACTTCCAGGCCGTGGACATCGAGTCCATCGCCAAGCCGGTCACCAAGTTCGCCGCCACCATCCTGGAGCCGGGCCTGGTCCCGGGCTACTTCGCCAAGGCCTTCCAGATCATGCGCTCGGCACGCCCGGGCCCGGTCCTGCTGGACCTGCCGATCAACGTGCAGATGGCCGAGATCGAATTCGACATCGACGCCTACGAGCCGCTGGTCCCGGACAAGCCGGCAGCCACCCGCGGCCAGGCCGAGAAGGTCCTGGACCTGCTGGTGGCCTCCAAGCACCCGATGATCATTGCCGGCGGCGGGGTCATCAACGCCAACGCCTCGGACAAGCTCGTCGAGCTGGCCGAGCTGCTGAACATCCCGGTCTCCCCGACCCTGATGGGCTGGGGCACCATTCCCGATGACCACCGCCTGCAGTCGGGCATGGTCGGCATCCAGACCCACACCCGCTACGGCAACGTCTCCTTCCTGGCCTCCGACTTCGTGCTGGGCCTGGGCAACCGCTGGGCCAACCGCCACACCGGCGGCCTGGACACCTACCGCAAGGGCCGCAAGTTCGTGCACATCGACATCGAGGGCACCCAGATCGGCCGGGTCTTCTCCCCGGATCTGGGCATCATCTCCGACGCCGGTGCCGCGATCGACCAGCTGCTGGCCGCGGCCCGCGACCGCAAGGCGGCCGGCACCCTGCCGGACTACTCGGCGTGGGCCGATGAATGCACCGCGCGCAAGGGCACGCTGCACCGCAAGACCAACTTCGAGAACGTGCCGATCAAGCCTCAGCGCGTCTACCAGGAAATGAACGAGGCCTTCGGCCGCGACACCACCTACGTCTCCACCATCGGCCTGTCCCAGATCGCCGGCGCGCAGATGCTGCACGTCTACGGCCCGCGCCAGTGGATCAACGCCGGGCAGGCCGGACCGCTGGGCTGGACCGGTCCCGCGGCCCTGGGCGTGGTGCGCGGCAAGCCGAACTCCACCGTCGTCGCGCTCTCCGGGGACTACGACTTCCAGTTCATGATCGAGGAGCTGGCCGTCGGCGCGCAGTTCAAGCTGCCGTACATCCACGTGGTGGTCAACAACTCCTACCTGGGCCTGATCCGGCAGTCCCAGCGCCCCTTCGAGATGGATTACCACGTCTCGCTGGGCTTCGAGAACATCAACTCCCCGGAGACCAACGGCTACGGCGTCGACCACGTCAAGGTCGCCGAGGGCCTGGGCTGCAAGGCGGTGCGCGTGGAAGACCCGTCCAAGCTGGCCGAGGGCTTCGCCGAGGCCGGACGCCTGGCCGCGGAGTTCCAGGTTCCCGTCGTCGTCGAGGTCATCCTGGAGCGTGTGACAAACATCGCCATGGGTGCTGAACTGGATGCAGTGAACGAGTTCGAGGACCTGGCCACCGCGGCGGCCGACGCCCCCACGGCGCTGGCCCCGCTGGAGGCATCGCACGGCGTCCACGCGGGCGCATCGGTCTAGGCAAGATCAACTCGAGAGGAGGCGGCACACCATGTTGGTAGTAGTGGCACCGGACAAGTTCAAGGGATCGCTCACCGGCGCGCAGGTTGCCGCCGCCATCGAAGCGGGGGTGCGCGCGGCAATGCCCCAGGCGCGCACACTCGCGGTGCCCGTCGCCGACGGCGGGGAGGGAACCCTCGCCGCCGCCGCCCAATGCGGCTTCGAGCTGCACCACGTGACCGTCGCCGGACCCACCGGGGAGCCGGTGCGCGCCGCTTTCGGGATCAAGGGCGAGGTGGCCGTCGTGGAGATGGCCGAGGCCTCGGGACTGGACCGGCTGCCCGGCGGCACCCCCGACGCCTTGGGGGCGACCAGCTTCGGCACCGGGGAACTGATCGCCGCCGCCCTGGACGCCGGGGCAACCCAGGTCATCCTCGGCGTGGGCGGAAGCGCCTGCACCGACGGCGGGGCCGGCATGCTCCAGGCCCTCGGCGTCCGGCTGCTTGATGCCCAGAGGGCGGAAAACCCACGCGGTGGCGGCCCGCTGGCCTCCCTTGAGACAGTGGACCTCTCCGGGCTCGATACCCGCATCGCCTCGACCTCCTTCACGCTCGCGGCCGATGTGGAGAACCCGCTCACGGGCTCCAACGGCGCCGCCGCGGTCTTCGCCCCGCAAAAGGGTGCGAACCCCGGGCAGGTGGAGCTCCTCGATGCGGCACTTGACCGTTGGGCTCGACTCCTGGGTAACGAGCTGGGCACCGAGAGCACCAACAGGCTCGCCTCCTCGCCGGGTGCCGGGGCCGCCGGCGGCGTGGGCTTCGCCGCAATGGCCGTGTTGGGAGCCGCCCGGCGCCGCGGAATCGACGTGGTGCTGGAGCTGACCGGCCTGGAAGATGCACTGTCCGGGGCCGTCGCGGTGTTCACCGGCGAGGGCAGCCTGGACACCCAGTCGCTGGAGGGCAAGACGCCGGTGGGCGTGGCCCAGCTGGCCGCCGCCCACGGCATTCCCGTCTACGCAATTTGTGGACGCAACCAACTTTCCGCCGAGCAGGCAACCGAGGCGGGCTTCACCGCGGTCAGGTCGCTGCTCGAGCTGGAACCAGATGTTGCCCGTTGCATGAGTGAGGGTGGACCACTTGTGCAACGGGCGGCAACCCTCTTGGCCTTCGAATTCCTGGCCACCCACGCGGCCACCGCGTAACCCCGCAAACCACCGCATTTTCCAACGCACGAGATCTAAGGACGAGACCATGGGCAACACCGAGCTCACCGAGGCAACGACGCCACGGTCGGAAGACAACACAGGCGCGGACTTCGACCTGGTGATCCGCGGCGAGCGGATCGTCACGGGCGCCGGAACCGTCGCCCGCGAAATCGGCATCCGCGACGGCAAGATCGTCGCCATCGAACCCCTGGGCAACAACCTCTCCGGCGCGAAGCTGATCGAACTCAACGCCGAGGAGGTGCTGATCCCGGGCCTCGTGGACACCCACGTCCACGTCAACGAACCCGGCCGCACCGAGTGGGAGGGCTTCGAGTCCGCCACCAAGGCAGCCGCCGCGGGCGGGGTGACCACCATCGTGGACATGCCACTGAACTCCATCCCGCCGACCGTCAACGTCGAGGCCCTGGAACTCAAGCAGGACGCTGCCCGCCGCAAGGCCTACGTTGACGTCGGATTCTGGGGCGGGGCCATCCCGGGCAACAAGTCCGACCTGCGCGAGCTCCACGATGCGGGCGTCTTCGGATTCAAGTGCTTCCTGCTCCACTCCGGTGTGGAGGAATTCCCGTACCTCGAACCGGACGAGATGGAAGAGGACATGACCGAGATCGTGTCCTTCGACTCGATGATGCTGGTCCACGCCGAGGACTCGCGCGCCATCGACCGCGCCCCCAACGCCGAGGGCGACCACTACGACAGGTTCCTGGCCTCCCGCCCGCGCGGCGCCGAGAACGTGGCGGTGGCCGAGGTCATCGAGCGCGCCCGCTGGACCGGCGCCCGCGCCCACATCCTGCACCTGTCCTCCTCCGACGCCCTGCCGATGATCGAATCGGCCAAGCGCGACGGCGTGAAGCTGACAGTGGAGACCTGCCCGCACTACCTCACGCTGCTGGCCGAGGAAATCCCGAACGGCGCCACCGCGTTCAAGTGCTGCCCGCCGATCCGCGAAGCCTCCAACCGGGAACTGCTCTGGAAGGGACTGGAGGACGGGATCATCGACTGCATCGTCTCGGACCACTCGCCCTCGACCATCGACCTCAAGGACGTCGAAAACGGCGATTTCGGCGTGGCCTGGGGCGGGGTGGCCTCGCTGCAGCTGGGTCTCGCGCTGATCTGGACCGAGGCCAAGCGCCGCGGCATCAAGCTCGAAACCGTGCTGAACTGGATGTCCAAGCGCCCGGCGGAAATCGCCGGTCTGCACCACAAGGGCGCCATCGCGCTGGGCAACGACGCCGACTTCGCGTTCTTCGCACCCGAGGACAGCTTCCTGGTTGACGTGGAGAAGCTGCACCACAAGAACCCGATCTCCCCATACCAGGGCAAGGTCCTGGCCGGCAAGGTCCGCCGGACCTTCGTGCGCGGCGCCGAGGTCGACTTCAAGACCCCGCAGGGCCAGCTGATCCGCCGCGGCGAGGTCTAGGCCGCCCAATCGCCGCCAACTTCCGGGCCGCCTCGGCTTCCCCCGCCACCTTCAATGCGTCTCCTTGGTCAGTGATCGCGTTGGCAGGGCCCGGGGTAGCTGGGGCGGCCCGGCATTTTTAATATGTGCCAGTGATTCTCGCTTTATCCAAGTGTTTGACTATATGCTGGTGCGATGCGGGTTTGTGCCATGCATCGCACCACGTCGACGTGGTGCCGACAAACTTCGAGCCGGGGGAGCAGCCATGGCGAGGACCAGCGAGACATCGGTCCCCTCCGCGACCTCGGGGGAGAACGGCCCAGGCCGGACGGCCGGAGCTCTGAGCTGGAAGCGGGTCAACTGCCTGGGGATGGGGCTGACTGCCACGCTCATCGGGGCGATCCTTTTCTTCCTTGCCGGCAACGGTGCCGGCGGCTTGGAGGAATTCCGGTTGATCAACACCCTGTTGCTGGTGGCCTTCAGCTTCGTGCTCCTGGCCGCGGTATTCAGTGCATTGGGGGCGAGGTTCCTCGGGTTCTCCTCCTGCCGCAATTGCATGCTTGCCGTGGCACTGGCCTGGGCGCTCTCGGTCCCATTGTCAGCCTGGATCAACATGGGCGGGGCCACTGCAGAGGCCTTCGAGGTGGACCTGGGCGACTGGGGCTGGGCGCTGCTGCCCGCGCTGGTCTACGCCATTTCCGTCGCGGGTCTGCAACTGGCCAATCGCCGCCGCGAGGCCGGTCTAACCTCGGTATAGCCCTGGTAGCGCCGCGTGCCTAGCCTCTGGTGAAGCGGTGGCGGTACGACGTCGGCGTCGTGGCATAGGCGGCGACAAAGTTCTGGCGGAAGGTCACCGCGCTGCCGAAGCCGCAGGACTCGGCAATGCGGGCAATGCTCCAGTTGGTGGTTTCAAGCAACTGGCGGGCGTCGTCGAGCCGCCGGCCCAGCACCCAGCGCGCCGGGGAAAGTCCGGTGACCTCCTTGAACCTGCGGGTGAAGTTGCGCTTGCTCATCGTGGCGTGGGCCGCCATGGCGTCCACCTCCAGGTCCTGGTCCAGGTTCGCCAGCGCCCATTGAATGGTCCGGCCCAGCGGCTCGTCCAACTCGGGATCCGGCAGCGGGCGGGCGATGTATTGCGCCTGGCCTCCGTCGCGGTGCGGGGCGACGACGATCTGGCGCGCCACGGTGGCCGCGGCCGCCGAACCGAGGCGGGTGCGCACGATGTGCAGGCAGGCATCCAGGGCGGAAGCGGTGCCGGCCGAGGTGAGCACGTCGCCGTGGTCGATGTAGAGGGCAGAATCGTTGAAGTCCACGGCATGTGGCTTGGCCGCCACTTCCCGGGCGCCTCCCCAGTGCGTCACGGCCGTGCGCCCGTCGAGCACACCGCTGCACGCGACCGGGTAGGCGCCGAGGCACAGGCCCGCAATGGCGGCACCGCGCCCATGTGCCTCGCGGATCAGTTCAAGCAGGTCTTCGGAGGGGTCGGGAAGCTGCGAGAGCCAGGAGGGGAAAACCACGAGGTCGGCATCTGCGGCAACCTCCGGCCCGGAGACATCGCCGATCAGGTAGCCCTCGGCGCTGCGCACCGGACGTCCGCCATCGTTGAAGACCGTCGAGTTCCAGTCGGTGGCGAGACCCAGCCGGGAAACCTCGCCGAAGACGAGTAGCGGGGTGGCCAGGTGGAACATGGTCATCCCGTCGAAGGCGTGGATGGCGATTTTCATCTTGGCCCATTTCCATCGAAGACGTGCATATACGCCACTCACTGTACCCGAGGGCGCGATGCCATGCTGGAATCACCAACCAACCACAACGAATGGGAGCCCACCATGGCTGAATTGCGCCGCGCACTGGTAATTATCGACGTGCAGAACGATTACTTTGCCGAAGAAGGGCCCCTGGCCATTCAGTACCCGGACCGCAACGAGTCCCTGGCCAACATCACCCGCGCCATCGACGTTGCCAATGCGCAGGGGATGCCCGTCGTCGCCGTGCAGCACCAGTACCCGGCAGGGGCGCCGGTGTTCGCCGAGGGCTCCGAGGGCTGGAAGCTGCACCCGGAGATCGAGGCCCGTCGCAAGGATTCCTGGAAGTCCCTGGTCAAGAGCTACGCCAGCGTCTTCGCCGGCACCGACTTCGAGGCCTGGCTGCGGGAGAACCAGATCGACACCATCGCCCTGGTCGGCTACATGACCAACAACTGCGACCTGGCCACCGCCGCGGCCGCAGAACCGCTGGGCTTCGGTGTGGAGATCCTCTCCGACGCCAGCGGAGCGGTTCACCTGGCCAACGAGGCTGGCCAGGTCGATGCGCAGCAGTTGCATGAAGCACTGATGGTGCTGTTGCACTCGAACTTTGCCACCGTCGCCACCGCCGACGCCTGGGCGACGTCCGTCGAGGGCGGCGCCGAGCTGCCCAAGGGCGACCTCGGCTCCTCCGCTATCCAGGGACGCGCCGCGTTCGCACCGGTCGCCGGCTAGATCCGCTGACTTTGTCCCGGGGCCAGCGCCCCGGGACAAAGTCATTTAAACGCGCCGGTGTGGCGGCCAAAGCAATGACCTAGTGGAGGTTTTGGATGTTTGACGTGGACGTAGTTGTCGTGGGTGCGGGCCTGGCCGGTCTCAGCGCTGCCCGGAAGTTGGTGGCGGAAGGCCGGTCTGTGGCAGTGCTGGAGGCCCGCGACCGGGTGGCGGGGCGCAATATGGGCGGCTTTTTGAGCAATGGGGAGCCGGTGGAGCTGGGCGGCCAGTGGGTCGGCCCGACGCAGGATGCGGTGCTGGGGCTGATCGAGGAGCTGGGGCTGGAGACCTTCGCCAGTTTTGACGAAGGCGAGTCGCTGACCGCGTATGACGGGAAGTTGGTGCGCTACGCGGACAAGTCCTATGGCCTTCCACCGGAAACGGCCGCGGAGGTGAACCGGCTCTGGGAGGAGCTGGAGGCGATGGCCTCCACGGTGGCCCTGGGCGAGCCGTGGGAAACGGCCGGAGCCGGGGACCTGGACCGGCAGACCCTGGACTCGTGGGTGGTTGAGAACACCTCCGACGCGCTGGCCCATTGTTTCTTCCGGCTGCTGGTGCCTTCGCTGTTCTCGGCCGAGTCGCCGGAGCTTTCGCTTCTGCATTTCCTGTTCTACGTCAAGTCGGGAACCAGCCTGGAATCGCTGATGACCACCACGGGCGGTGCGCAGGAATCGAGGGTCGTGGGCGGCACGCACCTGATCTCCGAGACGATGGCCGAGGCGCTGGGGGAGTCGGTGCGGCTCAACGCCGTGGTGCGGACCATCCGCCAGGACGAGTCCGGGGTCATGGTCGAGTACGAGGGAGGCAGCCTCACGGCCGGGCACGTCATCGTCGCCATCCCGCAGACGCTTGCCGGGCGCCTGCGCTACGACCCGCCGCTGCCTGCGTTGCGCGACGGACTTACCCAGCAGATGCCGGCCGGGGCCGTGATCAAGTTCCAGGTTGGCTACGACACGCCGTTTTGGCGCGAGGAGGGGCTTAGTGGCACGGTGTGGAGTTTCGACGACCCCTTCAACGTCGTGCTGGACAACAGTCCGCGAGACGGGTCCTGCGGAGTGCTGGTCGGCTTCCTGGAGGGCCACCATGCCCGCACCGCCAGCCCATTGGGCGAGGCGGAGCGCCGTGCGCTGGTCGTCGCGGACCTGGTGAAGTACTTCGGTCCGAAGGCGGCCGAGTCCTTCGACATCGTGGAGCAGGACTGGACGGCGGAGGAATTCACCCGCGGCTGCTACGGGGGTCGGCTGGGTGCCGGCGCCTGGACGCAGTACGGCAAGGCCCTGGCGGCTCCCGTCGGACGCATCCACTGGGCGGGCGCGGAGACCTCGTCCGTCTGGAACGGCTACATGGACGGGGCCGTGCGTTCCGGCCGCCGGGCAGCAGACGAAATCCTTCTTGCCATGCTGAACTGAGACCACCAGTGGCGGCTAAACGTCGGCATCGGCAGGACCTTCAGCCGAATCCGAGAGGCCAGTCGTCTCGGAAACAGTCACCGAGGGTTCCCGGGTTTAACGAACTACGATACGGATCGCGTGAATTATTTTGCCTATGCATTTTGAAGGCATTGCAGTAATTCTGAGGCGTTGGCTGGTTGGGAACTATGCCAGTGAGAGGAAGAGCTTTTCCATGTCAGCGCGGTCGGCCGCAGGGTCCTCGCTTTTCAGGCACTGCTCGAGCCCGGTGGCGATAATGGAGAACCCGGCACGGTCGATGGCCTTGGAGGCGGCGGAAAGCTGGGTAACCACCGCGCGGCAGTCACCGCCTTCCTCCAGCATGCGTATCACCGCGTTCAGCTGCCCCTGGGCTCGTTTGAGCCTGTTGATGGCCGGTTTCATGGTGTCCGCTTCAAGTTCCATGGTGGGTCCCTCCCGGGTGTTGGTTTCATCAATTCTATACCCCCGGGGGTTTTTCGGTGATTCGGGGACAGCGACTTTAAATACCCCCGGGGGTATGTGTCATACTCGAATGCAGAGGGGGCGAATGGGCCCTCGATAACCCCAGACGCGAGGAGCCGCCACATGTGCCGTGCGACCAAATGCCGCAAGTGCCAGAAAACCACCTGGGCCGGATGCGGCCAGCATGTCAAGCAGGTCATGGCCCACGTGCCACGCAGCGAGCGCTGCACCTGCGATCCAAGTGCCCCGAGGGAATCCCGCAAAGGCGGTGGGTTTTTCGCGCGCCTCTTTGGCCGCTAAGCCCAACCGTCCAGGGCTCGGCGGCGGTCGGCATTATTCACCATGGTGCCGACCGCCGCTTTTCTGCGCAGAGAGCATCCCAGGGTCTGGCCGATGGACCGTTTGACGGATACCCCCAGGGGTATTACTGTTTGTGATGGCGATATACCCCCGGGGGTATTGTTTTTGATTCACGCAACCAAAGGAGAGACCATGCTTCTCGAACGCATCTATGACGAGGACCTCGCGCAAGCCAGCTATCTCATCGGCTGCCAGGCAATGGGCGAAGCTGTCGTGATCGACGCACGCCGCGACATTCAGGTGTACCAGGACCTTGCCGCGAAGAACGGCATGAAGATCACGGCCGTCACGGAAACCCACATCCATGCCGACTACCTGTCGGGTACCCGTGAGCTGGCGGCCGCCACCGGCGCGGCGATCTACGTTTCCGGTGAGGGGGGCGATGACTGGCAGTACGGATTCGACGCCAACCGTCTCTTCGACCAGTCCACCATCACCCTGGGAAATATCACCCTCCGAGCGCTGCACACCCCGGGCCACACCCCGGAGCACCTCTCCTTCCTGATCACCGATGGCGCCTTCAGCGACGAACCGGGCTTCCTGCTCACGGGAGATTTCGTGTTCTCGGGTGACCTGGGCCGTCCCGATCTGTTCGACGAGGCAGTCGGCGGCACCGACACCCGCTTCGCCGGGGCGCACGACCTGTTTGTCTCGCTCAAGGAGAAGTTCCTGACCCTGCCCGACTATGTGCAGATTTACCCGGGCCACGGTGCAGGCAGTGCCTGCGGCAAGGCGCTGGGCGCCATTCCGTCCTCCACCGTCGGATATGAACGAAACTTCTCTTGGTGGGGCCCTTACCTCGCGGCAAACGATGAGGCCGGATTCATTGAGACCCTGCTCGACGGGCAGCCCGACGCCCACGCCTACTTTGGCCGGATGAAGCGCCAAAACCGACAGGGACCGGCCATCATGGGCGAACGCGCACCGCTGGTCGAGCTGTCCGGCTCCGATGTCGTTGAGGCATTGGCGGCCGACGAAATCGGCATAGTCGACACTCGTCACCACAGCGAGGTCCACAAGGGCACCGTGGTCGGGGCGCTGAACATCCCGGCCGGGAACAAGGCAGCCAGCTACGGCGGTTGGGCCATGGACCCGGAAACCGACCAGCGCCCGCTGGTGTTGTTGGCACCCGGCAGCGAAACGGCCACCGAAATGTGGGACCAACTCGTCCGCGTGGGCATCGACAACGTCGCCGGCTATGTGACCTCGTTCGAGGGGCTTCCGAGCTACACCCCCGAAACGTTGGCCCCCGCCCAATTGGCGCGGTTCGACGCGGCGATGGTGCTCGACGTGCGCAACAGGTCCGAGCACTCCGCCGGGCACATCCCCGGCTCCGAACAGCTCAACGCCGGCCGCGTGCTGTGGCACACCGACCTGCTGCCGTCCGACGGCGTGATCGTGAGCTACTGCCAGTCCGGCGTCCGCAATTCCGTGGCAGCCTCCGCCCTGCGCCGCGCCGGACACCGGGTAGTCGAACTCGAGGGCAGTTACGCCGGATGGAACGCCTGGAAGCAGGCGCAGGACGCCTAGGCGTCCCGCCCCCGACCACCCAATCCACATACCTTCGGTCCCGCGTCACCCCGTGCGGATGACGGACCGGCCGGGCACGCCGCCCGGCAGAAAGGCCCCCAAGCCATGAACACGATTCCCCAGACCGCCAGTCCCTCAGAGCTCAAGGAATGGATCGCCTCCGGCACCGACGTCGTCGTGCTCGACGTGCGTTCCGCAGCCGAATTCGAGACCCTGCACATCAAAGGCTCCTACAACATTCCCCTCCCGCTGCTGGCCGAACACGCCGAGGAACTCGCCGGCAAGCTCGACACCCAGGTGGTGCTGGTCTGCCAGTCCGGCGTGCGCGCCGCAGAGGCCCGCGCAAACCTCGCGGCGGTCGGCTTCGGCAACGCACATGTCCTGGCCGGCGGCGTCCCCTCCTACCAGCAGGCCGGCGGCGAGATAGTCGAAGGCTCCAAGCGCTGGGCCCTGGAACGCCAGGTGCGCATGGCCGCCGGCTCCCTCGTGGTCGCCGGGCTGGCCGGGGGCAAGTTCCTCTCCCCGCAGCTGCGCACCGTCGCCGGCGTCATCGGCGCCGGACTGACCTTCTCCGCGGCCACCAACACCTGCGCCATGGGCAAGGCCCTGGCCATGATGCCCTGGAACAAGACCGGGAACGAACCGACCCGCGAATCGGTCATGGCCCAATTGGCGACCAAGACGTCCTAGACACTGCCGGTCGGTCCGCCGCCGACCGGTTCCCTCCCGGTTTCCGGGCCCGGATGCCATTCGTCCGGGCCGGCAAATCGTCCACACCGCTCGAACTCGCCCCCGAAGGAACACGCCATGTCCGAAATCACCATCACCGACACCGACCAACGACGTGCTGCGGACCAGCTCCTGGATGTCCGCGAAGACTTCGAACTCACCGAGGGCATGATCCCCGGTGCCATCCACATCCCCATGGGCGAGCTGAACGCGCGACTGGGTGCACTCGACCGGGCACTACCCGTCATCGTCGTTTGCCGCAGCGGCAACCGCAGCGCCCGCGTCGCCGATGCCCTCACCGGTGCAGGCTACGCCGCGGACACCATGGCCGGAGGCATGATCGCCTGGCAGCGCGCTGGCCTGCCGGTCGCGTAGCACCACACCCCCTTCGAGAACCCCCGCCTGCCCCCGCTCCGCTTCCAGAGAAGGCCACCCCCATGACCCTTACCCTCGCACTCACCCTCCTGCTCTCGGTGCTGGTCGGACTCTCGCTCGGCCTGCTCGGCGGGGGCGGGTCCATCCTCACCGTCCCGATCCTCACCTACGTCGCGGGCATGAGCGCCAAGGAGGCCATCGCCGCCTCGCTGTTCGTCGTCGGCGCGACCTCGGCAGTCAGCGCCATAACCCACGCCCGCAGGAAACGCGTGCAGTGGCGCACCGGCCTGGTCTTCGGGGCCGCCGGCATGGCCGGGGCCTTCGGCGGCGGCCTGCTCGGCGGCCACATCCCCGGAACCATCCTCATGATCGCGTTCGCGCTGATGATGGTGGCCACCTCCCTGGCCATGATCCGCGGGCGCAAGAAGCAGTCGGCCGCCGGCCAAGACGGCGAGCTCCCCGTGCCCAAGGTCATCCTCGAGGGCCTGGTCGTGGGGCTGGTCACCGGCCTGGTCGGTGCCGGCGGCGGCTTCCTCGTCGTGCCCGCGCTCGCCCTGCTCGGCGGACTGTCCATGCCGGTGGCCGTCGGCACCTCGCTGATCGTCATCGCCATGAAGTCCTTCGCAGGACTCGGCGGATACCTCACCACGGTTTCCTTGGATTGGGCGCTGGTCGGCGGGGTCACCACGGCCGCGATCCTCGGGTCATTCATTGGTGCCCGGCTCGCCGGACGCATCCCCGAATCATCGTTGCGCAAGGGCTTCGGCTTCTTCGTGCTTGGCATGGGCGTCTTCGTGCTCTTTCAGGAACTGCCGGCACCGGCGAACCTCATCCTCGTCGTCACCGCCGCCGCCCTCGCCGCGGCCGCGACCCTCTGCTGGTTCGCCGTCCCCGCGTGCCCGCTGCGTCGACGGATTGCATCCCCTGCAAAGCCCGAAGGCGCCGAAACACGATGAGTCCAAGGCAGCGCGACCGCCGTCGATCTCGGCAAGGGCCGGCGGAGCAATGCGCGTAGGTTCGAACAACGTTTGCCCGGGGATATCATGGCGCCATGCGACCGCCGACATCCCCGTGGTGGGCAGCAAGCACGATGTGCACCACTGATGAACGAGCTGGCTGATGACTGGAACAACAGGACCGCTTGACGCGACGGCGTGGGACCGCAGGTATGCCGACCCGGCCGGAGTGTGGGGCGCCGCACCGAATGTCTGGGTGGTGCAGGAACTTGGCGCGCTGGCGCCGGGCAGGGCCATGGACCTGGCCGCGGGAGAGGGACGCCACGCGTTGTGGCTGGCCGACCGGGGCTGGAAGGTGAAGGCCGTTGATTTCTCTTCCACGGGCCTGGAGGTGGGACGCAACGTGGCGACTGCACAGGCTCTGGGCGAGAACATCGAGTGGATCGTGCAGGACGCAACCGCCATCACACCCGAGCCCGGAAGCGCGGACTTGGTGCTCGTTGCCTATCTGCAGCTGCCGGCAACGCAGCTCCAGGCAGCGGTGACCGCCGCGGTCGGGGCTCTGGCCCCGGGTGGCCGTTTCCTGTTTGTCAGCCACGATGCCTCCAACCTCGAGCATGGGACTGGAGGTCCGCAGGATCCCGCAGTGCTGCAGACCCCGGCCCAGGTGGCCGGCTGGGTGCGCGCTGCGGGAATGTCCATCTTGTCCGCTGAAACCAGAACCAGGGCCGTGGCCGGCAAACTTCGCCCGGCCCTGGACTGCGTCGTCGTTGCCCAGGCTTCACCGGGCGACAATGAACGAAACCGTGCGTAGCGTCAATAGTTGACGCACCGCACCGCAGGGCCTCTTTTTGCGTGTGGCACGCCCCCGATAGTGTGGGGCTTGTCCCTGATGCCTGTGACAATCGTCCGCCCTGCCGGACTTCGGAACTCATTCAACTGCGGCACATCGTGCTCGCCACCATGGAAAGTGAAGCCAAACAATGACTACTACAAATAACGACGCCCTCCGGTCGGAAGAGAGCCTGTGGATGGTTCAGGTCGACTTCCCCACGGACGGGCCCTTTGGAGATGAGATGGCCAAAGGCTATGCCGAGTTGGCCCACAGCATCGCACAGGAACCCGGCCTGATCTGGAAGCTGTGGACCGAGAACAGCGAGACGGGCGAGGCCGGGGGAGTCTACCTGTTCACCGCGGAGGAAGACGCCCGG
Source organism: Paeniglutamicibacter sp. ORCA_105 (assembly GCF_045798545.1). Classification (NCBI taxonomy): domain Bacteria; kingdom Bacillati; phylum Actinomycetota; class Actinomycetes; order Micrococcales; family Micrococcaceae; genus Paeniglutamicibacter; species Paeniglutamicibacter sp. ORCA_105. Next base: position 111,052 of record NZ_JBIXLM010000004.1, read on the forward strand.
GCGTACCTGAAGATGCACAGCGCCAGGCTGACAGGATGGGGGATTACCGGTATCCGCGGGAAGGTCTTCCAGGTGAACCGTTTTCTGTCGCAGATCACCCGGGGCCTTCCGTCCGCCTAATCGACCGTCCCGCCGGTCTGTTGTTTGGACTCGGTGTGGGGACCGTCGGTGGCCAGCACTGGCCACATGCGCCCGGGGCGGCGCGCGGTCCAGTAGCTGGAAACGTGGATGTTGCGCTGCTCGATGTCCCAGTGCGAGGCCAGCTTGCGGATGTCGCGCACCGCGTCGCGCCCGCCCAGCGCCAGAACCTCGACGCGTCCATGCGGAGCCGGAATGTCCCGAAGCGCGTCGGCCAACAGGTTGCTGACGGCCGCGGGTTCGCCGTTGCGGTGGAGCCAGGTGAGTTCCATGTGCAGGGGTAGGTCGAACTCCTGTTCGTCCTCCGGGCCCTCCACATCGAGGAAGACCCTCCCCGATGCCGTGCGCGGCAGCATTTCCAGCGCCGCGGCGATGGCCGGGATCCCCGCGTCGTCTGCCGCGTAGAGGTGCTGCTCGGCCTTCGGATCGGGACGGAACTTGCCCTTGGACTTGGAGAGCACCAGCTGGTCGCCGGGCTGCGCGGCCGCTGCCCAGGCGGCGGCCGGACCGGCGGGCTCGTGGATGAAGAATTCGATGGCCAGTTCCCGGGCCACCGGGTCGTGGCGGCGGATCGTGTAGGAACGGGAAACCGGGAAGTCCTCGCGCCGCAGCGTCTTGCGCAGCGAACGCATGTCGTAGGGCGGGAGCAGCCCGAGGGCCGGGTTCGCGAAGTAGAGCTTGACGTACTGGTCGGCCGCGCCGTTGGACTCGAAGTCGTCGAAACCTTCCCCGCCGGCGACGATGCGCACCATGCTGCGGCTGGGCCTTTCCACACGCAGGACTTCCATCACGATCTGCGAACCGCTGATCCGCCGCCTGGGGACCGGCATGGGTTCATGGATCGGGCCCGGCGCGAACGGCGACCCGGTGGATTGGTGCAGGTCAGCCGGAACGGCGATCCGGTGCCCGGCCTTCCGGATTGCCTTGGTGGCGGCCGCGTATGCGGCCTTGCCGCCTGCCTTCTCCGCGTCCCGCAGCACCGATTCACGCAACGCCTTGGAGAGCTTGGTTCCGCCATGCCGGGAGGCCCGCTTCAACTTCTTCTTCGCGGCCTTTCGCCCGGCCCTGCGGCCGGCTTCCACGGCGACCTCGAGTATCCGAGCGTGCCCCGCGGCAAGGGGGTGGGGCACCTCCCCGGTATAGCGGCGCTTCTTGTGATGCGACATGGCTTGGCTCCTCCGGGCGGATGGGGGCGCGGGCGTCGCCCCTTACCTCGAGTCTGGCCTGAATATGGGCCGGACACAAGCAGGTGCCCAGCCCCCGATGGGACCGGGTGCCGCGGTGCGTCCGTCAGGCGCCCAGCGTCCGGAACTTTGCCCGGCGCCGGGCCAGTCGCTCGTTCTCCGGGATCGCACGGGCATTGGCCAGCTCCAGCTCGATGGCCTGGCCCATCCGGGTGCAGAATTCCCGCGGTTCAAGGGATGCATCCGGCCATTCCTCGACGACATGGTCGACGAGGCCGATGCGCGTAAGCGAGGCCACCTCGACGCCCTGTTCGGCGGCGACCTCCGGGGCATGCTCCGCGGTGCGGTGGATGATGGCGCTGGCTCCTTCCGGTGGCAGCGGGGAGAGCCACGAATGCTGGGCGGCAATGATCCGGTCCGCGGGCAGCAGCGCCAGTGCCCCGCCGCCGGTTCCCTGGCCCAGCAGCACCGACACGGACGGCGCCTTCAGGCCGATGAGCTCGTTGAGCGACCGCGCTATTTCCCCGGCGAGGCCGCCTTCCTCCGCCTCCTTGGACAGCGCCGCCCCGGCGGTGTCGATGATGGTCAGCAGCGGTAGTTGGAGTTCCTCGGCCAGCTGCATGCCGCGGCGGGCCTCCCGCAGCGAGGCGGGGCCCATCGCGGGGGTGTCTTTGTGCCGCGGGCGCTGGTGGCCCAGCACCACGCATGACTGTTGCCCGAACCTGGCCAGGGCCAGGCTCAGCCCCGGGTCCTTTTCTCCCTGGCCGGTGCCGTTCAGCGGCAGCGCATCGACCGCCCCGGCGGCCAGCAACATGCGCAGGTCCGGGCGCCGGGGGTTGCGGCTGATCAGGATGGATTCCCAGGCGCTCGCATCACTCGGGGCTCCGGAACGTACCTCCGGCACGATGGCCGGGTCCGGCCCCTGGGTGGGCGTGAGGATCCGCAGGGCGCGGTCAACGATCGCCGGCAGTTCCTCCGGCGTCACCACCGCGTCGATGAGCCCCTTGCGGTAGAGGTTCTCCGCCACCTGGACGCCGGGTGGGAACGCGGTGCCGTTGAGGGTCTCGAACACCCGCGGGCCCAGGAACCCGAGCAGCGCGCCGGGCTCGGCCACCGTCATGTGCCCGAGGGACCCCCAGGAGGCCATGACCCCGCCGGTGGTGGGGTGGCGCAGGTAGACCAGGTAGGGCAGCCCGCTTTCCTTGTGCCGGCGCACCGCATCGGTGATGGCGACCATCCCGAGGAAGGCCAGGGTTCCCTCCTGCATGCGGGTGCCGCCGGAGGCCGGGCCCGCCAGCAGCGGCAGCCCCTCGGCGGTGGCGCGTTCGATGGCCGAGGTGATGCGCTCTGTGGCGGCTTGGCCGATGGAGCCGGCGAGGAACCGGAATTCAGAGACGATGACCGCCACCCTGCGGCCGCGGATCAGGCCCTCGCCGGTGAGCACCGATTCATCGACGCCGCTCTTGGCCTCGGCGGCGGCAATGTCCGCCGCGTATTTCTCGGCGATGACCGGGCGCCGGACCGGGGCGTCCCAGGAGTTGAACGATCCCGCATCCAGGACGGTGTCGATCAGTACGGTTGCCGTCATGCGCTTCGCCTTCAGTTCGGTTGCAGTCACGGCCGTGCCTCCGTTCCCTCGTCCAACCAGGTGTGGATGGAGGAGGCGTCGGCGTCCAGCACCGGGGGAGCGGTGTGTGCCGTCCGGGTGGTCTCGACCTCGGTGGCGGGGTCGAAGAATCGAAGGGGCGGGCCGGGCAGGGTGATCTTCCCCAACACCGAGTGTTCCACATCCACCATCAGGCCCTGCGAGGCGACCTGGTCCCACGCGTAGACCTCGTCCAGGGTGCGGACCTTGCCGGCAGGGATGCCTGCGGCATCCAGTTTCGCCAGGAGGTCCGCCGGCTTGTGGTGCGCGAAGGCCGCCTCAATCTCGGTCAGCAGCAGTGCGTGGTGCTTGACCCGCTCGGCATTGGTGGTGAATTCCGGGCGCGTGCCGTCGAGCCCGAAGGCCTCGGCGAAGGCCAGCCACAGCTTTTGGCTGCCCACGCTGATCTGGACCTTCCCGTCCTTGCAGTTGAACAGCCCGTAGGGGGCAATCGAGGGGTGGTGGTTGCCCTGGGCTTGGGGCACCTGGCCCGCCACGGTGGACCTGGTGCCCTGGAAGGCATGTACGCCGACGATGGCGGCCAGAAGGGACGTGCGGACGACCTGGCCCTTCCCGGTTTTCTCGCGTTCCAGGAGGGCGGCAAGGGCGCCATAGGCCCCATACATTCCCGACAGCAGGTCGGCGATGGGAACCCCCACCCGCTGCGGGTCATCCGGCCCGGACCCGGTCAGGGACATCAGGCCTGCCTCGCCTTGCAGGATCTGGTCGTATCCGCTGCGGTGGGATTCGGGTCCGTCGTGGCCGAAGCCGGTAATCGAGAGGATCACCAATCGGGGGTTGAGTTCATGCAGTGCCTCGATGCCGAATCCCAGGCGTTCCAGGACGCCGGTGCGGAAGTTTTCCATCAGCACGTCGGAGCGCTCGATGAGCCGGGAGAGCGTTTCCTTGCCCTCGGCGCTCTTGAGGTCCAGCGCGATTGACTCCTTGTTGCGGTTGCAGGACAGGAAGTAGGTGGCCTGCGGGTTGTCCTCGGGTCCCACGAACGGAGGGCCCCAGCTTCGGGTGTCGTCCCCGGCGTCGGGGGTTTCGACCTTGATGACCCGGGCGCCGAGGTCGCCCATCATCATGCCCGCGTGCGGGCCGGCCAGTGCGCGGGTCAAATCCAATACGGTGTATCCGCTCAGTGGGCCGGTGGCCGTGGCGGGGATGGCGGGCAGCGCCTCGTACGCGGTGGTGCTCACGAAGACTCCTTGTGACTGGTGGTGAATGGGGAAAGAGGTAGGGGGCGGTGCCTAGAGCCAGCCGGGCAGGACCAGGGTGGCCCAGGCCAGCAGCGGCCCGACCGCGACGACGATGCCGCCGTAGCCAAGGATCTGCTTGTAGAAACGGTCCTTGTCGGTGCCCTCGGGGGCGTTGGCCAGCACGAGGGCGCCGTTGGTGGAGAACGGGGAGACGTCCACGATGGTGGAGGCGATCGCCAGGGCGCAGACCACGCCCACGGCGCTGACCGCGCCGGAATCCAGGAACGGGACCGCGAGCGGGATGAGTGCGGCAAGAATGGCGGTGGACGAGGCGAACGCGGAGACGACCGCTCCGATGTAGCAGATCATGAGGGCGGCGAGCAGCGGCATGCCCATGTTGGCGACGCCGTCAGAGACGTACTCGATGGTTCCGGCTTCCTCGAGCACCCCGACGAAGGTGAGCATTCCGCAGATCAGCAGCACGGTGGACCAGCTGATCTTGTTGACCGCGCCCTTCTGCGCCTTGGGGTTCACCAGCGCGAGGATCACGGCGATGGTGATGGATACGAAGCCGACGTCGACCTTGAAGCCCAGGGCGATGACCGCCAGTGCGATCAGGCCCAGGATCGTCATGACCTGGGGGAAGCGCTCCTGGGAGGACTTGGTGGCCGAGGCGCCGTCGCCGGCCGGGTCGCGGGGGCCATAGGTCCCGCTTCCCGAGCCCTTGAAGTCCACGTCCGCGGTCCGGGCGCCGACGGATACCTGCATGCAGGCCTCGGCAACGCGTTCGACCAGCTGCCCGGCGCGGGATCCGGCGAGCTTGCTTCCGCCCAGGACGGTGAAGAGCACCAGCGCAATGACGAGGTTGAAGATGAAGCTGGAGAGGAAGAGTGCTGTCGGGCTGAAGGCAAACCCTGTTTCGGCGATGAGTCCGTTGACGATGACGCCGTACACGGCGATGGGGGAGAACCCTCCGGCCTGCGCCCCATGGACGATGAGCATGCCCATCATCAGAGGGTTGATCTTGTACTTGGCGGCAAAGCTCAGGCCAATGGGCGCCATGATGGCCACGGCCGCCGGGCCGAGTGCGCCCACCGCGGTGATGGCGGCGGTGATGATGAACATGACCCACGGGATCAGCGCGATGCGGTTGTCGACAAGTTTCACCGCCTTGTTGATCAGCAGGTCGATGGTGCCGTTGTTTTGGGCTATGGCAAAGAGATAGGTGACTCCCACAAGGGTGAGGAACAATCCACCGGGGAAGCTCGCCAGGATGTCCTTGGAATCCATCCCCAGGAAGACCGCGCCCAGCAGGAACGCGCCAACGAACGCCAGCGCACCCATGTTGATCGGGAGCACCGTGGCAATCAGGAACATCACCGCCAGGACGATGATGGAAATAACGGCGGGGGACATATGCGCTTCCTTTGTTCGAAACCGATGCTTGTGAGTCGGGTCACGATGACACTGGACTAGCCTCCTAGACAGTAGGTGTCTTTGTCAATGGGTGTCCGGTGTAGATTGGACCTACTACTTGAATGCTGGGAGGTCTATCGTGGCTCGGGAAAAGCCTGCATCGCTGGGCAAGGTTGCGCGTCCGCGGCTCTATGAGCAATTGATGAAGCAGATTCTTGGCTACATCGAATCCGAGCAACTGGGACCGGGAGACCACCTGCCGGCCGAGCGCGATCTCGCCGAGCAACTGGGCGTCTCGCGCGCGACCCTTGCCCAAGCGCTGGTTGCCCTGGAGGTCCTGGGCGTCATCGACGTGCAGCACGGGACCGGCGCGGTGCTGGTTTACCGGCCCAGCATCGCAACTGTCCTGCGCGACCTGCGGGAACACCAAAACAGGCTTCCCGAAATCGTGGAGGCCCGCAGCACCCTCGAGGTGAAGCTCGCGGCACTGGCTGCCGAACGGCGCACCGACGAGGATCTCGAGCGGATCTACGAGGCCCTGGAGGTGATGGCGGGCGAGATCGCCAAGGGTGGCCGTGGTGAACGCGGCGACGAGCTCTTCCACGAGGCGGTGACCACGGCGGCGCATTCGCGCGTCCTGGCCCAGCTCATGACCTTCATCGCGGAAATGGTGCTCGAGACCCGGCTGGAGTCCCTCGGGCAGCCCGGCCGCCCGGAGCGTTCGCTTGAATCGCACCAGGTGATCGCGCGGGCCATCAGGAATGGCGACGCGGGGGCCGCGGCCGCGGCCATGCAGGCCCACATCGACCTGGTCTCCGACGTCGCGCTCCTGAAATAGGGGTGGCGCGGCCCGGGGCCCCTACGCCTCGCGCAGGACCTCGGTCATCTTCTGGATGAATGCCGCGGCCAGGGCCGATTGCCGGCGCCTGGGCATGGTGAGGATCTGTGCCCGGCGCTCGCCGAGCGCCGGGTGGTCCACGGGGATGAAGTGCAGTCCGTCGGTGAGACCCTCCCTCCTGGCAAAATGGCTCAACAGCGTTGCCCCGACGCCCGAGCGGGCGAACTCCATGGCCGGATTGATGTGGTCGGTGATCATCGCGATGCGCGGACTCAACCCCTCCATCTGGGCGGCGATGTCGAACAGCTCCCGCTGGCTGATGCCCTTGGCCGGAAGCGACAGCGGGTAGTGGCAGAGCTCGGCCAGGGAGACCTTGTCGTGCGCGGCCAGGGGATGCCCGGAAGCGACCACCGCATAGGCGGGTGCCGGGCAGGAGAACTCCACGGTGACGTCGCGCTGCGGGCCCAGGGCGAAAATCATGGCCACATCCGCGCTGCCGTCGACAATGCGGCGCGTGGCCTCCGGGGACGGGAGCACCGTGAGCTGGATCGAGACGTCCGGGTGTTCCCTGCAGAATCCGGCGATGGCCGCCGGGACCCGGTAGGCGGCCAGGCCCTCCGAGCTGACGATTTCCAGCATCCTTTGCTTGCCGGCGGCCTGTTCGCGCAATTCGCCGAGCAGTTCCTCGGCCTCCGCCTCGCTGCGCCGGGTGTGGGCAAGCAACAGCACTCCGGCATCAGTCAGCTGCATGCCGCGCGGATGGCGGCGGAACAGCTCGACGCCGGTGGAGCGTTCAAGCTGGGTGATTTGCCGACTGATGGCCGAGGCCGAGACATGCTGCGCTTCTGCAGCATCGGTGATCGAGCCGGTGCGGGCCACTTCATGGAAGTACACCAGGGACGTGGGCAACATCTGCACGATTGAATTCTCATCTCATCCGGTTTGACTTCAAGTCAACGGGGTTGCGAAAAAAGCTACTGGTGGATGCGGGTTGCACCTCTTAGTGTGATTCACGATACAACAACCAAAAGGATGTTCAGTCGTGAACAATCGCAACGAACTTATGAAGAAAGCGGCATCATTCATCGATGACGGCGGATTCTTCACGGAGCTGGCCGCATTGGTCGGGCACCGCACCGTCAGCACCAATTCCGCCAACCGCCTTGAATTGAATTCATACCTTAGCGACAAAATCGCCCCCAGACTCGAGAAGCTGGGCTTCGAGATCCGGATCCACCCGGAGTGGAACGGCGGGGCCAACAGCTTCCTGATCGGACGCCGGATCGAGAACCCGGAACTTCCGACCATGCTCTGCTACGGCCACGCCGACGTCGTCGACGGCCATGAGGGCCAATGGGATCGGAACCGGGACCCGTTCACGCTCAGCGCGGACGGCGAACGCTGGTACGGGCGCGGCTCGGCGGACAACAAGGGACAGCACCTGGTCAACCTCAAGGCCCTGGAATTCCTGCTCGAAGAGCACGGGAGCCTAGGGTTCAACGCGGTGTTCCTCTTCGAATCCGGAGAGGAAATCGGATCCCCGGACCTGGCAGAATTCGCCGCCGCCCATCGCCAGGAGCTTGCCGCCGACGTCTTCATCGCCTCGGACGGACCCCGGCTCTCGGCCCAGGCCCCGACGATCTTCCTCGGCGCCCGCGGTGGAGTCACCTTCGAACTCGCCGCCGACCTGCGCACGGAGAGCTACCACTCCGGAAACTGGGGTGGACTGATCCGCAATCCCGCCACTACCCTCGCCGCCGCCATTGGCGTGCTGGTTGACGGACACGGCAGGATCAAGCTCCCGGCGCTGCTTCCGTCCTCCTTGCCCGCCGCTGTGCGCAATGCGCTGGACGGCATCCAGGTTGCCACGGGTCCGAACGACCCGAAGGTGGATGCGGGCTGGGGGGATCCGGAATTGACCCCGGCCGAACGCGTCTACGGGTGGAACACCCTCGAGGTGCTGGCCATGGGGGCGGCGGATCCGCAGAACCCCGTCAACGCCATCCCCGGCACCGCGCGTGCCGTCATGCAATTGCGCTTCGTTGTCGGCACCGAGGTGCAGGACCTCGAGGGCCAGGTCCAGAGCGCACTCAACGAAGCGGGCTTCCCGATGGTCAAGGCAAAGGTGCGCACCAGCTTCCCGGCAAGCCGGATCGAACCCGATGACCCGTGGGTTTCCTGGGCGTCCGAATCCCTGCGCGAAAGCACCGGTCTGCCAACGACCATCCTGCCCAACATCGGCGGTTCGCTGCCCAACGCCGTCTTCGAATCGACCCTTGGCCTGCCAACCCTCTGGATCCCGCATTCGTATCCCGGATGCCTCCAGCATGCCCCGAACGAACACATGCTCGAACCGATCGCCCGACAGGGACTGCAGCTCATGGGCGGCCTCTTCCACGACCTGGGGGTCCGCGGCAACAGCCCGTTCGCGCCCAGTGTCCTGTCCACCCACGCCTGACACCGCCTCCCGAGGGGAACTCCCATGAACCGCAGTCAGAACCAGATCGACGCAACCCCGCAAGCACCGGGCGCCCCGGCGCCCCGTAAGCAATCCATGGCCCGCGGCATCGCCGCCGCCACGATCGGCAATGCCCTCGAGTGGTACGACATGTCGATCTATGCCCTGCTGGCGATCTATATCGGCCACAACTTCTTCCCCTCGGACAACCCGGCCGTCGAGGTGATCCAGGCCTTCGCGGTCTTCGGCGTCTCCTACCTGATCCGCCCGCTGGGCGGATTGATCCTTGGCTCATACGCCGACCGGAACGGCATGAAGAAGGGCCTGATGCTCACCATCCGGTTGATGGTGCTCGGGACGGCGGTGATCGCCTTCATGCCCGGCTACGACGCCATCGGGATCCTGGCCCCGATCGGCCTGATCCTGGGCCGGCTCATCCAGGGCTTCTCGGCCGGCGGCGAGTTCGGGGCAGCCACCTCGTACCTCATTGCGCAAGGCGAGGGAAGACGCGGTTTCCTGGGCAGCTTCCAATTCGCCAGCCAGGGCTTGGGCGCCCTCATGGCCGCCATCACCGTGGTCATACTGACGTCGATGTTCAGCGAGACCGAGATGAACGCCTGGGCCTGGCGGATCCCCTTCATCATCGGGCTGCTGGTGGGCCCGGCCGGCTGGATGATCCGCCGCTACGTGGACGAGGCCCCGCTGGCCGAGGTGGCGCCGGAGGAAAAGCACGCACCGGTTCGCGACGTCTTCGTCTCGCAGAAGGCAAGCGTCCTCATGGCAGGCGGTGCCTTGGCGATATCCACGGCGCTGAACTTCGTCATCCAGTACATGCCGACCTTCGGCATCAAGCAATTGGGGATCAGCCCGTCGATTTCCTTCACCTCGCTGATCCTGACCGGTGTCATCCTCACGTTCCTCACCCCGCTGGTCGGTCACCTTTCCGACAGGTTCGGACGCATCCGGATCATGGTCCCGGCCGCCATCGCGATCGCGGTGCTGACCATCCCGCTGTTCATGTGGCTCATTGCCGGCCGGACCTTCCTGGTGCTGGCGCTGGTCATGATCGTCCTGGGCCTGCTGAAGTCCGTCTACTTCGGGGCCTTGCCCTCCGTCATGGCGGATGTCTTCCCGGCCAAGACCCGCGCGACGGGGCTGTCCTTCAGCTACAACGCGGCGGTGGCGGTGTTCGGTGGTTTCACGCCCATGATCTGCGCCTACCTGATCGAGGTCACCGGCCAGCCGATGGCACCGAGCTACTACCTGGCGGTGCTCGCCGGTGTCAGCATCGTCGCGCTGGTCTCCGCCGTGAAGTTCCGCGCGGTGCGCTAGCCGGACCTGGCTTCGCAACCGACGGCAGGGCCCCACATGTGGGGCCCTGCCTTGGCGTATGCCGGTCCGGTCAGCCGTTGCCCAGCCGCTGCAGCACCAGGGCCAGGGCAGGCCAGGCGCTGCGACCCCGGCGCGTCCGGGCATAGGCGCGCAGGCGCAGGTCGGGATTGCGCAGCGGCAGGATCGTGATCCCCGCCCGCGGCGGGCGGTCCTCCGGAAGCAGCCCCACCCCGAGCCCGGCGAGGATCAAGTCCTCGACCAAATCCAGGCTGTCGGATTGGTGGCGCAGGGCAGGAACAAACCCGGCCATCGAGGAGACGAGCCGCAGCACCGTCTCGTCGGCGATGTTGCGCGAGTTCCCGATCCAGTCGTGCTCCCGGAAGCCGGAGAAGACCGCCGCTGCGTCCGGCATAGGTCCGACCGCGGTGAACCGTCGCGCCTCGGCGCTCGGCACGCCCAGGCCCCACGCGGTGCTCCACAGCTCGATGGTTTCAATGTCGGGCCCCACCTCGTCCGGGGCAAGGTTGTAGTCGTAGGTCAGGGCCAGGTCGAGGTCGTCGGCGGCCAGCAGCTTCAGCGCCTCCGCCGGTTCGTGTTCGAGCACGGCGATCCGCACCCGGGGATGCTGCACTGCCAGTTCCCCGATGATCGGCATCAGCGTCCTGCGGATAGCGGTGGCGAACCCCGCCACCTTCAGCGTTCCCGAGGGCTCGGCCCCCGAGTCGAGGTCGAGCCGGGCGGCATCGACCGCGGCGAGGATGGTCTGGGCATGCTCGGCCAGCCGGCGTCCGGCCGGAGTGAGCCGCACCCCGCGCCCGTCGGGCTCCAGCAGCCGGGCGCCGGTTTCCCGCGAGAGCTGGGCTATCTGCTGGGAGACGGTCGAGGTCGTGGTGCCCAGGATGTCCGCCACCCCGCGCATCGACCCCATGCGGGAGAGCTCGTACAGGTACTGCAGGCGCCGGGTTTCCATATGAACTATTGTGCAGGATTGGCGAACGATATGTTGATGATTCTCTCGTGGACATGGACGGCGCATCTCCGGTCTACTGGGAACCATGAGTCAAGCACCAGCCCCCGCCACCCGTTCCGCCTCCGTCGGATCGATGATGGCGTTTGCCGCGATGGGCTGCGTCCAGCTGGGCCTGGCCGCATCGATCGGGCTGGCCGGCTCCCTGGGATCCGAGGGCGTCGCCTGGCTGCGCCTAGCTTGGGCAGCTGTCATCCTGGTGGTCATCGCTCGTCCCTGGCGCCTGGCATTCAGTCGCGCCACGCTGGGGATCTGCGGATTGCTGGGCTTGGCCACCGCGGGCATGACGCTGGCGTTCATGAAGGCAGTGGAAACGATCCCGCTGGGCACCGCGAGCGCTCTGGAATTCATGGGCCCGCTGGGAGTTGCCATCATCCAGGGCCGGGGCGCCGGGCGATGGTGGGCGCTGGTTGCCGCGGCCGGGGTGCTAGGGCTGACCGAACCCTGGCACGGTGCCGCGGACCTCACCGGCGTTCTCTTCGCCCTGGCGGGCGCCGCCTGCTGGGCCGTCTACGTCCTGCTCACCCAGCGCGCCGGGGACGCCGTCGACGGCATCGGCGCGCTGGCCATCTCGATGCCGGTCGCGGCCCTGGCCGCGACGCTCGTGGTGGGCCCCGGCGTGATCGGGCGCATGGACGTGCAGGTGCTGGCGATCGGGTTCGCGCTGGCGCTGCTGCTGCCGGTGATCCCGTTCAGCCTCGAACTGCTGGCGTTGCGCCGGCTGACCACCGCGGCGTTCGGCACGCTGATGTGCCTGGAACCGGCCATCGCCATGGTGGTGGGGTTCCTGATCCTGCACCAGGTCCCGCGCCCCGCCGCGATCCTCGGCATCGTGCTGGTCATCATCGCGGGCGTCGGTGCCACGCGCACCGGCCGCCGCGACCCCGCGAAGTCAGAGAGTTCCGTGGATCGGCCGGCATCATCCATCGCGGGGACAGTGGATTCCCACCGGTAGATGACAGTCGTTCCGTGTCGCGAAGCAGACACCGATTTTTAGAAGTCTCCATCGCCCAAGAAAAGAGATTCCGTGATGTGATGGAGTGTGTCCCCAATACGGACTCCATCCACCGCAGAGGCTTGTGTGCAGATGGTGTAAAAGTGAGGGACGAGCGTGCGGCGGAAAGCCCGTACAAGGGCCCCGTATTGACTGCTAAAGGAACATCCGACGGCCACATAGAGCCGGCGTGGCGATCCAAGGAAGCTGTTTTGTCGTTAGCGTCTGCAGCTGACCCAGACTTGGTAGTCTTCGTCCTTATGCACTAGCATCCTGCCGAGGTTCCCTTCCTGCGCCAGCCAAATGGCCGCACCATCCCAGGTGATGTCCTCGACAATTCCTCGTCGTATGGGAACTTCTTGGCGGCGGATTTGTACGGGCATCCCCAGCAGGGTGCGCCAGTCATCGACCAGTCGAACAGTATCTTTATCCGCGTATGGATTCCAAGAAGCTCCACCAAGCAGGGGCGTTGCCCTGTGATCTTCCGATCGCTTAATCGTGCTGGCAATCTCTCCTACAACACCAGATGATGTTTCATCGACTTGTTCCTTTCTCATACCCCCGCTCCATTCATCCGTTTGGGTGGCAAGATGCCCTGCCCAGACTTTGCTCCGAGATGCCCTGCCTCGACAAGCCGCCGCAAATTACTTGGCACAACCAGTGCCGGGTCGCGGGACTCCGCGTACATGGCGTCGGCGGCCGCGCACACCACATCCAAGCCAATGAAGTCCGACAGCTCCAGCGGCCCCATCGGATGGCCGGCCCCGAGCCGCATACTCGCATCGATACTTTCAGCATCCGCATAGCCACTGTCGAGCATGCGTGCCGCGGCAAGCAGGAGCGGTATGAGCAGGGCATTAACCAAGAATCCGGGACGGTCCCCGATGACGATCGGGCTCTTGCCCAATATGGACTCCACAAAGTGTCGCGCCGCCGTCACACTCGAATCATTGCTGTGAACGGTTCGCACAACTTCCACCAGCGGCATGCGTGCCACCGGGTTGAAAAAGTGCAGTCCCACGAATCGGGAGGGGTTCCTCAATGCCTTGGCCAGCGAGGTGATCGGGATAGACGAGGTGTTGCTGGCGATGACGGCAGAGTGAGACACCTGGTCCTCAATCGATGCCAATACGGCCAGTTTGATTTCGAGGATTTCAGGAACAGCCTCGATGACCAGTTGGCAGCTAGCCAGGGCGGCGGGGGTTTCCACCGGATCAAGGCGTGCCAACAAATCGGAAACTTCCTGGGCGGAAAGGTGCCCTCTATCCACCGAGCGATTCATACTGCTCTCGATGCGCTTCCGGGCTTCGCTTAAGGCGTTCGGGGACGAATCGTGAAGGACAACCCGGGCGCCTGCCCGCAGAACACTCTCTGCGATGCCACGCCCCATTGTTCCCGAGCCGACGACCCCTACGGCTGTCAGGGCGCTCAATTGGCATCCCACCTACGGAAGAGTGCGGCGATGGCCTGCCCGCCCCCAATGCAGAGCGTTGCGATGCCGTATTCAAGCTCGCGCCGCTGCAGGTCCTTGGCCACCCGAAGCGCCAGGATCGCCCCGGTGGCACCGACAGGGTGGCCCAGGGCGATGGCCCCGCCATACGGATTCGTGGTTTCCGGGTCGAGACCCGCGTCGCGGATGACGGCCACCGCCTGGGCAGCAAATGCCTCATTCAGTTCGACTGTGCCGATGTCGCTGGGATTCAGACCCGTCTCTGCGAACAGTTTTTTTAGGGCAAGCGTCGGGGCATAGCCCATAAGGGCTGGGTCGATACCGGCAACTGCGACATGTTCGAGTGTGGCGAGTGCGCTCAGTCCACGATTGCGCAGGGTGGTTTCACGCATCATCACCAGTGCGGCGGCTCCGTCGTTGATGCCTGACGCGTTTCCGGCGGTGACTGATCCCTCACGTCGGAAGGCAGGACGCAGGCTACTCAGGCTCGCCAGCGTTGTGTCGGGACGAGGATGCTCGTCGTCGGTGATGGTCGCAGGGTTCCTGCCCAGTACCTTTACCGGCACAATTTCCTCGGTGAAAGCCATCCGCGCGGCGTTGGTGGCCGCTCGTCGCTGGCTTTCCAGCGCGAACTCGTCCTGCTCGACACGACTGACGCCGTACTTATCGGCGACGTTCTCGGCGGTGATGCCCATGTGCTCGTTGCTGAAGGGGTCCGTCAGCATTGCGAGGGTCCCGTCGACATGGGTGCGGTCGCCCAGGCGGCCATTGGAACGGGAGTCGAAGTCAAGGAAAGGCATGCGGGACATCGACTCGTTGCCCCCGGCGATGACGATGTCAGTTGAGCCCCAGCGCAACTGCTGCGCTCCCGACCACACCGCCTGCAGCCCGCTTCCGCAGAGCCGGTTTATGGTCATCGCGGTGGCGGACGGCGATACACCTGAGGCAAGTGCAACTCTCCGCGCGTTGTAGGCATCGGGCCCGACCTGGCCGACGCAGCCCATAACGACTTCGTCCACGTCCTGCGCGTCGACCCCGGCGCGCTCCAGAGCCGCAGTGGCCGCGATGGCCCCCAGCTCGTGGGCCTGCAGGGACATCAATGCCCCGCCGTACCTGCCCACCGGTGTCCTGGCACCATCAGCAATGACAATCTTTTCCTGCGACATAGTGCCTCATTTCTCTTCTGTCCGCCGTCGTGGCGGGAATTGGTCTGGGGGTGTGATTCGTGATGCTCAGCCGGCGACTTCGCGGCCGAGGAGCTGACGGGCAATGATCCACTTCTGGATCTCGTTGGCGCCTTCGTAGATTTCGGTGACCTTGCTGTCGCGATAGAGCGCCTCGACAGGACTCGTCGTTCCATCGGCGCCGAGCTCCTGGGTGAACCCGAGCCCGCCGAAGAGCTGCACCGCGTCACGGGCGATCTCGACGGCCAGCGACGTCCCGGCGACCTTGGCCATAGCGGCTTCGGGTTCGGGAACGGTGACGCCCTGGTCCATCCTCAGGGCGGCCTTGATATACAACGACCGGGCCGCCTCGAGTTCGATGGCCCGGTCCGCCATGAGGAATTGCCAGTGCTGGAAGCGGCCGAGTTTTTCCCCGAACGCCTCGCGCGTGCAAAGCCGGTCGGTCATGTGGTCGAAGGCCGCCTGGGCCATCCCCACCCCGGCAGCGGCAATGGCGATTCGCCCGTAGGTGAGCATCGACAAAGCGAGCTTTAGCCCCGCTCCCTCCACTCCCAGAAGCGCGCTGTCAGGCAGATCCACGTCATGGAGGAGCACATCGGCGGTCAATTGCCCCTTGTTGCCGAGCTTCCGGTCCGCGCGGCCCACGCTGACCCCCGGCGCAGCGGCAGGCACGATAAACATCGAGAGGCGCTCCCCGGTGCGTGCCAAGACGAGGATGACGTCCGCGACAGGAGCGTTCGTGATCCACCGCTTATGGCCCTGAAGCCGCCAACCGGTGGCGGTGCGCGTCCCTACGGTCTGCACGGACTGCGGACTCAGGTTGCTTGACGAGCCCGGTTCGCTGGTCGCGAAGGCGCCGATAATTTCCCCCCGGATCAGCGGTCCCAGCCATTGTCGCCGCTGTTCGGCCGAGCCCTGGTTCAATGCGGTCCCGGCCAACACGCAGTGGACGTCGTAGATCGCCGCCACCGAGTTGGAGTGGTAGGCCAACTCTTCGATGGCCGCGACGGTGGACGAGGCGGGTCGTTCCAATCCCAGCCCTCCCATATCGGCGGGAAACGCGATGCGGAAGAGGTCTTCGCGAGCCATTGCGTCGAAGACATCGGCGGGAAAGCCGTCTTCCACCTCGTCTCCCGTCGCGATCCGACTGGCGGCGGGGGCCACGACGGCATCGGCAAAACGGCGCACTCGTTCACGAACCGCTAGGGTTTCGGCGTTGGAAAGCAGGTCGTGGTAGATCCGGTCGGCCTGCCGGGCGGGTTTGTGCAGGGTATTTGCCGTACTCGTGGTGGTCATGGGATCCTCCTGGTGCTCGTGGGGCGGGGTGATTGGCGGTTGCACAGCGGCGTTAGCTGCTGGTGTAGCCGGCATCGGCGTGAAGGGTGCTTCCAGTGATATAGGACGACAGCTCCGAGGCGAGCCAAAGTGACGCCTGGGCGACTTCGTCGGCCGTGCCAAACCGGTTTAACAGACTCAGTTTCGGCGCTACGTCTGCCTCCGCCTGACCGCGTCGGGCCAGCGACGCTGCCAGCATGGGAGTATCGATGGCGCCGGGGGCGACGCAATTGACGCGGATGTTCCGCGGGCCGTTCTCCATGGCCGCTACCTTGGTCAGTCCGACAACGCCGTGCTTGGCGGCTACATACGCCGCCGCATTGGGCTGCGGTCGGAAGCCGCGGATCGAGGAGACGTTGATGATGGATCCGCCGCCCCCCTGCTCGATGAGTTGGCGCAGCTCGTACTTCAGCGACAGCGCGACGCCCTTGAGATTGACCCCCATCAACCGATCCCAATAGTCCTCGTCGAATTCGGACAGCGGGGCGACATCCGGGGTGATGGCCGCGTTGTTCACTGCCACGTCCAGTCGGCCATAGGTCGCGACGACTTGATCTACCATCGTTTTCACCTGTTCCGACTGGGACACGTCGACCTTGACGTAGCAGGCGGCGCCCCCAGCCGCTTCGATATCGGCGACGGTCCTCTCGCCTGCTTCCTCATTGAAGTCGGCCACGGCCACGCGGGCCCCGGCGCCGGCGAAGAGCTTGGCCGTCGCCGCCCCCATGCCCATGCCGGCGCCTGTCACCAAGGCGACCTTGTCCTGCAGTATCGGATACGTCATTGTGTGCTCGATTCAGGGGGCTGCCGGCTAGCGGAAGGATGGGAGGACTTCGTTCTTGAACATCTCGAGGGTGCGAAGGACCTGCTCCTGGCCCAACTCGTACCACTGCATGCGCAGCACGATGTAGGTCAGGCCTTGGGCCTCCAGCTCCTTGAGCGCGACTACGGCCGAGGCCGGGTCGGAGAACAGGTATGAGGCGTCGGCAGTCTGTTCCGCCGCCTGGTCCGAAGCCAAGTGTGAGTAGTTCCCTGTCTGGTCCGGTGCGTTGTACTTGGCGTACTCCCGGCTCAGCGCGTTGCGGGCGCCGAGCCCGATCGAGCGTGCCCGTTCGGCATCGGGGTCCAGCACCAGCTCGCGGCGGACCACGAATTCGGAGGCCGGGCCGAGGTCGAGGCGCTCACGTTCCGCCCGATAGTGTCCGAGGACGACTTCGAGCTTCTCGGGCGAGGTGTGCGGTGGAACGATCCAGGCGTCGCCGAGCCGGGCAGCCCGTTCCGCGCCCTTGCGGTGGGCTCCGGCCCCGATCCAGATCGGCGGCCCGCCGGGCTGGACCGGAGCGAGGCTGATCCGCTCGTCGTCGAGCTGGAAATGCCGGCCTGCGAAGCTGGTCCGTTCCCCGCTCCAGAGCTGGCGCACCAACTGGATGCCCTCCTCAAAGCGTCCGATGCGCTCCTCCATGGGCACACCGAAGGACTTGAACTCGTTTTCGCGGTAGCCCATCCCGAAACCGGCGATAGCATTGCCGTTGGTGAGGTGGTCCAGCGTAGAGAATTCCTCTGCCACCCCGACGGGGTGGCGCAGCGGCAGGATGTACATGTTGGTGCCCAGCTTCATGTTGCCGGCGTCTTGTGAAAGCGCCGAAAGCAGGTGCACTGGCTGCAGGGTGGGCATCCCGCCCAGATAGTGCTGCAGCACCCAGAGCGAGTCGATGTCGGCGTCGCGCGCGGCGCGGACCTGTTCGCGCAGCATCGAGATGCGGCTTGCAGGCACCACGTCCTGCGGAAAATCGTTCATCAGGGCCAGCCCGAATTTCAGTGCCATGTGCTTACTCCTTGGTGGGTGGGGTGAGGACCAGTGCGGCGTCGACAATCACGGCGCCGCCTGTCGGGGTGTCTGCAACTATCACGGGATTCAGGTCCGCCTGTGCCAGCCAGTCCGAGGCCGCGAACAGCTCCGAGAAACCGACAATGATCTCGACCAGGGCGTCCCTGTCGTACCCGGTGCCGCGGTGGCCGCGGAGCAGCAGGCCCACCGCGAGCCCGTCGAGCGCGGATTCGGCTTCCTCCCGGGTGAGCGGGCACAGACGGAAGACGACGTCATCGAGGAGCTCGGCCAGCACTCCTCCGGCACCGATCATCAACAGCGGACCGAACCGGGGGTCGCGGATCCCGCCGACGATGACCTCGGTACCCCGGTGGAGCTCGGCAAGCAGCAGTCCCTCGGGCTTCAGGCACCGGACTGCCATGATCTGCGCGAAGTCACGGACGGCCTGGTCGAGCTCGGCCTCGTCGCGCAGTCCCACCCTCACCAGACCCAGGTCGGACTTGTGGACCACTCCCGCGCAGAGCTGCTTGGCCACCAGCGGGAAGCCAATCTCTGCCGCAACGCCCGCTGCACCGGCCGCGTCGGCGAGCAGGACCTCTCGGGAGACCGGCAAACCCTGCCGGCGCAGGAAGGCCTTGGACTGGTGCTCGGTGGGCAATTCGGGCAGTTCGCCCGGGCGCGGCAACGCAGGCCCGGCGAGGCGTTCCGGCGGGGCCTTGGCGGCCGCGGCACGGAGCCGGGACCAGCGGGCAAGATTGGACAGGGCGGTCAGGGCGGCATCGACCGAACCGAAATGGCCGGCGTCGCCGTCCGCGAGCACCGATTCGGCATGCTCGGTCAGGTTCGCTGCGGTCCATGCCGAGATGACCGTCGGTTTGGTGCTGGACCGTGCGGCGGCAATGAACCCCGGCAGCAGCCGCTGTGCATCGTGCGGGCCCCAGGTGGGGATGGCGTAGAGCACCATGTCGAATTCGGGGTCGCGCTCGAGTTCGCTCAGCACGTCGGCCAGGTATCCGGCGTTGCCGACGACCTGGCCGGTCAGGTCCAGGGGATTGCCCGGGGTGCCGAAGCGCATGTCGGCGGACAGGGCATCGATGCTCCGTGCGGACAGCGGCGGGACCCGCAGCCCCAGTTCGGTGGCGCGATCGGCTGCATGGCTGCATTCCCCGCCCGAGGGGGAGACGATCAAGAGCCGGTTCGAGGCCGGCGGTTCCACCCGGGAGAGCAGGTCCGCGCTGTCGATCAGCGTGTCGACCGAGTCGACTTCCAGGACCCCGAGCTGTTCCATGACGTCGCCGAACACCGCGTGCGAACCGGCCAGGGCCCCGGTATGGGTCAGCGAGCTGCGTGCCCCGGCCTCCGAACGGCCCGCCTTGAGCGCCACCACGGGCTTGCCCGCGCGATGCGCCTTCGCCACGGCCGCTGAGAAGGCCGGGACATCGCGCAGTTCCTCGACGAACAAGGCAACCACCTTGGTGTGCTCGTCGTCGGCAAGGGCGTCGATGAGGTCCGCGACGTTGATATCGGCCTCGTTGCCGACGCTCACGACGCCGCGGATCCCGATTCCCCGGCCCTGGGCCCGGTTGAACAGGTTCACCGCCATGCCGCCGCTTTGGCTCACAATGGCGATGTTCCCGGGGGTGAAGACCTCGGTGATGTTCAGCGTTGGGCACCCAACGACGTTTTCAACCACGTCGAACGCCCCGATGCAGTTCGGGCCCAGCAGCCGGCTGCCGCCGGTGCGGGCCAGGTCCACGAGCTGCTCCTGCCGGGCCTGGCCTTCCTCCCCGTCCTCGGCGAAGCCGGCCGAACAGACAGTGATGACCTTGACCCCCGCCGCGACGCAGTCGCGCACGGCATCGGCCACCAGCTCGCCGCGGACCAGCAGGATCGCGGCATCGACCGGCTGGCCGACGTGTCCCACGCTCGGGTAGCACGGCAGGCCGGCCAGCTCGGTGTGCCGGGGATTGACCGGGTAGATGCTGCCCGAGTAGCCGGTGCGCAAGAGGTTGGTGAGGCTGCGGGAGGAGTACCCCTCCGGGTTGGAGGAGGCGCCGACGATGGCGATGGAGCGCGGCGCGAGCAGCGCTTCCAGGTCCAACGCCAGACGCCCGGGTGCCTGGGAGGCCGTTTCGATGTTCAACGGGTGGCTTCCTTCGCAAGGGGGCCGGCCTCTACCGGGAGGAGCCGGCCAGGGTTCCGCAGGAGCTTGGCCAACGCATAGGCCTGGCGCGTGGCAAAGACCAGGCGGCGCGGGGCGTATGCATCGCCCAGGAGATGGACGTCGCCGCGAAGGCCATTCAGCTCTTCGAACAGGGCGCTTTCCGAGACCCCTCCGCAGGCCAGCACCACCGAGTCGAAGTCTTCCACCGCATCCTCGACCCCGGAATACACGTTGCGTGTGGTCAGGCTCCCGGCGGCGATGGAAATGACCTCCTCCATGAATCGGAACTGCACCCCGTTGGTGCTCAGCCGGCCCAGGATTCCGCCGACGATGTAGCGGCCCAGCAGCTGGGCCGGTCCGTTGGTGGCGTAGATGACCCGGACCTTGTGGCCACGGGAACTGAGGTGGTCGGCCAACGCCAGCGGCGGCATGTGGTCGTCCTGGGCAACGATGACGACGCGTTTTCCGGGAACGGACACGCCGGTGAGGACATCGCGGATTTCCAGCACGGATTCCCCGTGCGCCCCCGGGACATCTGGCCTCCGGGCCGAGGCGCCGGTGGCCACGGCCACGGCGTCGGCCTCCTCCGCCAGGACGTTGTCGACGGTGGCGGGGTGGTTGAGCCGGATTTCGACGCCCAGGCCGGCCAGCCGGTCCCGCTGCCAGTCCAGGTACTTTGCGAAGCGCTCGTGCTTGGGTGCGGCGGCCGCGATGCGCAGTTGCCCGCCCAGCTCCGGCTGGGCCTCCCAAAGCTCGACCTGGTGTCCGCTCTCGGCCGCCAGGCCCGCAAGTTCCAGTCCTGCGGGGCCGCCGCCGACCACCAGCAGGCGCCTGGGGCTGGGGGAGGGGAGCCAAGGGCCGTCGATCTCGTTGCTGGTGTGTGGATTAACCGCGCAGCCGAACGGCAGCCCGTCCACATATCGCCGGTTGATGCACTCGTTGCCGCCGACACAGGGGCGGATCTGCTCGGTTCGGCCTGCGGCGGCCTTCAGCAGGAGATCGCCGTCGGCGATGTGCGCCCGGGCCATGCCGATGACGTCTGCGTTGCCGGCTGCCAGGATGGCTTCGGCGGTTTCCGGGGAGTTGACCAGCCCGGTGTGGACGACGGGCAGCGAGACGGCGCGCTTGAGGTTCCCAGCGAGCCCCGACCACTGCCCAGCGTCGAAGAAGTGCGGTTGGATGTAGCTGGGGTTCCCCCAGGGCGTGCCGACCACCGCGTGGATGAAGTCGATCATTCCGGTGGATTCAAGGTACTGGGCGATCTCGATGCCGTCTTTGGCGTCATAACCGCCGGGAACGTCCTCTTTGAGATTCAGCCGCACGCCCACGGCCATGGAGGTGCCCACGGCCTCGCGGATCGCCGTGAGCACCTCAACGACAAACCGCGCCCGGTTCTCCGGCGATCCGCCGTACGCGTCCTGGCGGTTGTTGGTGAGGGGAGAGAGGAACCATTCGAGCATGTCGTCGTGGTTGACGTGCAATTCGATGCCGTCGAGTCCCGCCCGGAGTGCCTGGCCGGCCGAGAACCCGTATTCCTTGACGAACCAGGCGATCTCCTTGGTCGTGAGCACATGGGGCAGCTGGTTGGTGACAGGCGAGCTCAGCCGGGCGGAGGGTGCATGCGGGAATCCGCCGATCATGGTCATTTGGCATGTCACCACCGCCCCGGCGGCGTGGAGCGTGTCCGTGGCCTGCTGCACCCTGTCGACGAAGTAGGGCAGCCGGAAATAGCCCTTGGTTTCCGCACTGATGCCGGAGGGCTCGAATCCGGGGATGAACTGGTTGCGGATGCGTCCGGTGATGCCGCCGACCCAGGCCACACCAGCCTTGGCCCGCGACTCGAGGTAGGCGATCGCCCGATCGGCTTCGTGTTCGTCAGTTCCCCAGAAGTTTCCGATGGCCGAATTGTGTGGAGGCATCATGACCCGGTTGCGTAGTTGCATCGGGCCCAAGTCAATGGGCGAGAACAAGTGCGTGAAAGCCGACGCGGCCCCGGAGTTTAATCCATGGTCATGATTCATATAGTTAACTTAGATCTTAGCCCCAGTGAGGTCAAGGAGGTTGGAGGGTTGCGGTCTAGTGTTGACTAACCATATTAATCATGTTCACTATTAGGGCATCAGAAGCAAGTGTTTTTCGAGGAGGACTTATGAAACACCAACCACGTCGCTGGCCGGCGTCCCGTCGCATCGCAGTCCTGCTTGCGGCGGGCGCTTTGGCGTTGACAGGCTGTGGAAGCAACGGCGTCTCCGCCGCTGCGGAGTCTTCTGACGGTCTTGCCACCGTGCGTGTGGGGCTCGCCATCCCGACTTTCAACACCGCGCTCATCAATTACGTCCTCCAAGAAGACATCGATTCTGAACATGGTCTGAACATGGTTCCGACGATGGGGGGCGCGGGTAGTACGAATCTCGTTGCTGCTCTTCGCTCGGGATCATTCGATGTCGTGGGAATCGGTACAGCGACGGCCGTGGATGCAAATGCCGAGGGCGCGGGACTCGTTGTGGTCGGAGGGACCGGCGGGTTGATCAATAACATTGTGCTCAACTCCAAGGTCGCGGAGGGGCTTGGGGTTGGTCCTGACGACCCCATTGAGGATCGAATAAGGGCATTGAAAGGTCTGACCATTGCGTCTTCGCCCCCGGGCTCCAGTAGCAATTCGACACTGAGATATTTGGTGGAAAAGTACGGTTTGAATCCCGATCGGGATCTCAGCATTGTACCTGTCAGTGATCCCTCGGCCATTGTTGCGGGAATCCGCCAGGGGAAATTCGACGGGAGTTTCTTTGGCGTGGGCATAGCCGACGTCAATATTGCCGATGGATCTGGTGAGCTGTGGGTTTCCTTGCCCCGAGGCGACGTCGAAGCTTTCGATGATCTGGTTGGAGTGGTGCTGGTTACAACCAAGAAATACCTCAGAGAGAATCCGAAAGCCGTCGAAGCAGTGCACGCCTCTTTGGCTGACGCGCAACGGCGGGTCGAAGCCGACCCGATAAAGGTAGGCGAGGCCTTGCATGAAAAGACGTTCGAGAAGCTTGACAAGGATGTCTTTGATGCAGCGTGGGAGCAAGCGAAGGACGGATTCCCGGATGGAGCTGCATTCACGTCGGAAAATTGGCAGACGTATCAGGATCTCTTCCAGCCCAGCTCGGAGAAGGACTTCTCGGTGATTAAATATGAGGACCTCGTTGCCCCGCCTGCACGTGGTGTGTCGTGAGAACTCGCAGTGATAGGAATGCAGGGGACGCGCGCCTGTTGAACGAACCTTTAGCTCAGACGCAGGTCAACGGAAACATCTTCGAAGTCGCGGATTTGTGTATTGGCTTCGGAGACAGGGAAGACATTCTCCGGAACGTCACCATGAAAGTTCGAGCAGGAGAATTTGTGACCTTGCTCGGTCCTAGCGGATGCGGTAAAACCACCATCTTGAACTTGGCCGCTGGCCTGATCCGACCGCGAAGTGGCCACGTTAGGTTCGAAGGAAAACCGATCGAAGGGTTCAATACTTCGGCCGGGTACATGACCCAAGATGACACTCTCTTGCCGTGGCGAACGGTGGCAGCAAACATCAGCCTTCCCCTGCGTCTTCGGGGCGTACCGAAAGCTGAGATTCGGTCCAAGGTTGATAGTTATCTTCGGATGCTTGATCTGGAACACGCCCGCACACTTTTTCCAGGCCAACTCAGCGGCGGCATGCGTCGACGGGCACTGCTGGCGAGAAGCATGATCTATGAACCCACCTTGCTTCTGATGGACGAACCATTTGCGGCGTTGGATGCGCAAATGCGTCAGCTAATGCATATGGAACTCCGACGAACGGTGACGCGCCTGAATCAGGCGGTTCTTTTCGTGACGCACGATATTGCCGAGGCTGCTGCCTTGTCGGATCGAGTGCTCGTCGTTGGTGGCGGGCCGCCCGGTGGCATTGTCGCCGACATCGACCTCCCTTTCGGCCGAGACCGGGACCTTGCAGCCCTTCGGTTCGACAAGGAATTCTTCGAAGTAGAACGCGAGCTCCACGACATTCTGTTGACGGCCAAGCTTCGGGCCTCAGCGGGCACTGAGAGGTGACAAATCATGGAAACTCTGACAATTGATGACAAGCAATCGCAGGGTGCCGAGGCGACCGCGAAGAATCTGAGTCGCCGGAGGACCAAACGCGCCCACCGGACCGGCAAGGTGCGCCTGGCTCAGGCACTGATCGTCATTGGCTTCCTCGCTCTGTGGGAGTATAGCTCCGGGCGCTGGGTCGATGATCTATTGGTGAGTCGCCCTTCAGCGGTCTTTCCGGAGTTATGGTCCTGGATCGTAAACGGAGAGCTCTTTTATCATGCTGCGAGTACGTTCAAAGATTCAGCCTTGGGTCTGCTCTTGGGTGGTCTTGCAGGTCTTACCGTCGGATGCATCCTGGGTCAGTCGGCCAAGCTGGCCGTCGTCTTCGAGCCCTTCATAACGGCTCTGTACACAATGCCGAAGCATGCTCTGATTCCCTTGTTCATAATGTGGGTCGGCATCAACTCGGAGCTGCGAGTGTTGACTTCCAGCACCATTGTCTTCTTTCTAATCTTCAACAACACGTTCTTCGGAATCAGGGACGTCAGCCCGGCTTTGGTCAGTTCGGTCAGGATAATGGGCGGAAGCAGTGCTGACGTTTTATTTCGCGTCAGCCTGCCATCGGCATTGATCTGGGTCGTCGCCGCGATGAAGCTCGCCGTGCCACAGGCGATTGTTGGAGTGGTCGTGGCGGAGATGCTCGCTGGCGATAGGGGCCTGGGATTCCTAGTGGCGATGAATGCAGGGACTTTCAACACGGCGGGCACATTTGCTGCAATAGTGGCGCTATTGGTGGTCGGATTTATCGTCGACAGGGTCGTCGGGCTGGTGACTCGAAGGGCACTGTCTTGGAAAACGGTTGTCTAAAGCAGGCTTAAATGGCAGGACACAAGTATCTCTTGCACTGGTTCGCGACCGGCCGTTCGGCGGGTGGCTGCGGGTTCTGTGCATCTACATAGTTTGGAGTTGGGATGTCGTCAGTTGGCGTAAGTGTGGAAGAAAGCGGAGGTGTTGTCCGCATCAGGCTGGAACGCCCGGAACGGCGCAATGCCTACGACCTGGACATGGCCAATGCCATGATCGAGGCACTGCACTCTGCTTCGAGGGCGGAGGCCGTGGTGATCACTGGCAGCGGCGGCTCCTTTTGTGCCGGCGGTGCACTGGGGCAGTTGAGCGATCCGGATCCGGAGGAATTGCGCGACCTGTTTACCACTTCGTTGCGATTGGTTGACGCCATCCGTGCCTGCCCACGGCCGGTCATTGCCGCGGTGGACGGGGCGGCGGCCGGGGGCGGCAATGAGCTTGTCATCGCCTGCGACTTCGCCATTGCAACCGAGCGATCCACCTTTGGCCAGACGGGCCCGAAGGTCGGATCGGCCCCGGTGCTCGGGGCCACGAACCTGGCTGCGGTCCAGATAGGCGAGAAGCGCTCCAAGGAGATGTCCTTCATGTGCCGGCGCTACAGCGCGGATCAGGCCTACGCCATGGGCCTGATCAACGAGGTGGTCCCGGACGGGCAGCTCGACGAGGCCGTCGGCCGCTGGCTCGCGGAAATCCACGAACTCAGCCCGCGTTACCTGGAGATCGCCAAGGTCAGTTCCAACATGTGGTGGAACGCCTCGAAGGACAACATGCAAGCAGGACTCGAGTCCCTCATCCAGGCGATCGGCAGCGAGGACATGCGGGAGGGCGCCCAGGCGTTCATGGAGAAGCGCAAGCCCCGTTTCCGCGAGGCCCGCCAGCCGGCCGGCAGGCCATAAGGTTCGCGGCAACTCCTCCTTCCTGCCTTTGGGCATGGGAGGGGGCTTTGCTTTTGGGGCCTAATCTAGGATAATGAATACAATAGACGCTCGGAATTGCGGACTGGGTCAAGAAAACCCCAGGCTTTTCCGGCTCGTCGACCGCACCTCGGGGCTTTCCCGTAGATCGATGAAATTGGAGGTGGAGGCCGTGA
The DNA here is from genome assembly GCF_045798545.1 of Paeniglutamicibacter sp. ORCA_105. Taxonomy (NCBI): domain Bacteria; kingdom Bacillati; phylum Actinomycetota; class Actinomycetes; order Micrococcales; family Micrococcaceae; genus Paeniglutamicibacter; species Paeniglutamicibacter sp. ORCA_105. Next base: position 137,254 of record NZ_JBIXLM010000004.1, read on the forward strand.
CGGTTTCCGTTGTTGATGAACATGCCGAGATCCGCAAACTGGCAGCTCAGGTAGCCGAAGAGGTCTATGCGCCGATGGCCGAGGAATTGGATGTGACTCGGACGCCCATTTCCCTCGAAGAGCGCAAGCGACTCGGGGACTTGGGTTTCCTTGGCATTGCGCACCCGGAGCGCTTCGGCGGCTCCAATGCGCCACTGTCCCAGGCGCTCGCCGTCATCGAGGAATTCGCCAAGGTCTGCCGGCCCGCGGCATTCCAGGTCTTTGAATCGAACACCGGCCCGGCCCAGGTCATCAACCACCTGGGAACCGAGGAGCAGCGGGAGCGGCTGTTGCCGGACATCATCACCGGCGATAAGACGATGGCCGTGGCGATCTCCGAGCCCGACGCCGGTTCGGCGGCGACCGATGCCAGGACGACCGCTCGTCCTGTCGGCGAAGGGTTCGTGGTGAACGGTGCCAAGCGCTGGATCTCGAACGGCGGCGAGGCCGACCACTACCTGGTCTACGCACGTCTTTCCGATGCCCCCGGGGCGAAGGGGATCGGTGCCATCATCGTGGACAAGACCATGCCGGGGGTCAGCTTCGGTGTGCCCGAACGACTGATGGGCTTCCGCGGCATTCCGTCCGCGGACGTCATGTTCGACGACGTGCTGGTCCCGAAGGAAAACGTCGTGGTTCCGGCTGGAGAGTTCAGCTCGCTCTTTGGCGCTTTTTCGATCGAGCGGATGGGCAACGCTACGATGTCCTTGGCGATCGGGCAGGCGGCGCTGGATAAGACGCTGGCCTACGTCCAGCAGCGCGAGCAGTTTGGAAAGCAACTGGTGGAATTCCAGTCCATCCAGATGATGGTTGCCGACATGGTGTTGCAGGTCGAAGCAGCGAGGCTCCTCGTCGAACGGGCGGCCAGCAGCGTCAAGAACGGCATTCCGGACGCGCTCCAGGTTTCCCTGGCCAAATGCACCGCCAACGAGATGGCGAAGAAGGTCACCGACCTGGCCATCCAGGTCCATGGCGGCAACGGATACACCGAGGAATATGGACTCGAGCGGTTGCACCGCGACTCGCACGGCTGGGCGATTGCCGGTGGCACGCCGTCGATGCAGCGCATCCGGATCGTCTCAGAGGTGCTTGGCCGGCGCTTTGACCAGCGCCGCTGATGTCCTTGGTCCGGCCGCCGTGCATGTGGCGGCCGGACCCGGGGTGTGTGTTCGAATGGTATTGGTTTTGGGTAATTCTTCGACAGAGGGACAGGAATAGTTGTGAGCGTTGATCTGGGTAGGGACATGGAAGCCGTGGTCGATTCGCTGCGGCCGTCATTTGACTTGGGCGAAGAGCATCTGGCAATCCGGGAGCGGGCACAGGCGCTCGCCGCGGTGCTCGAGGCCGTGGCCGGGGAAGCCGATGCGATGTCGGAGCTCCATGAGCCCACGCGCGCTGCGTTGGCGGCCTCCGGGCTGGCCCGGCACGTGGTGCCGGCGGCCTACGGCGGGGTTTCGGAGACCCTGGACCCGCTGGAGATCACCGTGATCCGTGAAGCGCTGATGTATTCCTCGGCGCACCTGGACTCACTCTTCGGGGTGCAGGGCATCGGTTCCTACACCCTGACGGTGGGGGGAAGCGAGGAACAGAAACAGTACTGGCTTCCCAAGGTCGCCTCGCTGGAGGCCATCGCCTCCATCGCGCTGACCGAACCGGAGGTTGGCTCGGACCTGCGCGGAATCACGACGACAATCGAAGAGGTGGAAGACGGCGGCCTGCGGGTGCGCGGCCGCAAGTCCTTCATCACCAACGGCGGCGCCGCTTCCTTCTACTGCGTCCTGGGCCGCGAGGGCGATGGCTACTCCATGGTCTTGGTCCCCGCCGACGCCCCGGGGCTCACCGCGAATCCCGGTGACGACCTGATCGCACCGCACATTCTCGGCGAACTCGAGTTCGACGACGTCGTCGTGCCCGCCGGCAACCGGCTGGGTGTCCCGGGTAAGGCCTTCTCCTTGATGCTCCAGGCCCTGGCTGTATTCCGTGTCTCGGTCGCGGGCTCGGCCGTGGGATTGGCCCAGGCGGCGCTCGACGAGGCGCTGGCCCACGCGAAGGAACGGGAACAATTCGGCGCCCCGCTCATCGAGCTTGGCGCGGTCTCCCAGTCCCTGGCCATGTGCTGGACCGAAGTCGAGACGGCCCGGGCCATGGCATACCGGGCTGCCTCCCTGGCCCGCACCGACCCCCTTGCCAACATCCACTTCTCTTCGATGGCCAAGATCGCTGCCACCGAGGCGGCCGGCCGCGTGGTGGACCGCGCCGTTCAGGTCATGGGTCGTTTCGGACTTGTTCGCGGCTCGAAGATCGAACGGCTCTACCGCAATGCCCGGGCGCTGCGGATTTACGAGGGCTCCACCGAGGTGCTGCTCGATTCATTGGCCAAGCGCCTGCGTAAGGCGGCGAAATGAAGCCCGAACTCATCATCGACGCGCATACCCACGTCTGGCCTGACAAGATCGCAGGGCTGGCACTGAATTCCAACCCGGTGCCGGGGCTCGAGCCGCGCGGCGACGGCACGGTCTCCGGCCTTGACGCGGCCATGGACAAGCACGGGGTCCAGGCAAGTTGCTGCCTGGGCATTGCAAACGAGGCGCGGCACGTGGACTCGGTGAACCGCTTCGTCGCGGCACTCGCAAGCAACCGGCGCCACCCGGTGGGCACGGTGCACGTTGACCTGTCACTCGAAGAGAACATGGCGAGCCTGCGGCGCCACGGGATCAGGAGCGTCAAGCTGCATCCCTTGTTCCAGAACTTCGCGCTGAACGATCCGCGCCTGTGGCCGATCCTCGAGGCCTTCGGCTCGGAGATCTCCGTCATCACCCACGTGGGCGAGGGCGGGGATGCGCGCACCAACGCGCTGTCGAGCCCCAAGATGATTGCGGACATTGCGCGGCGGTTCCCAGACCTGACGTTGATGGCGTGCCATTTCGGCGGCTACAAGATCCTCGACGATGCCGAGGAAATGCTCTCCGGCGCCGACATCATCCTCGAGACTTCCTGGCCTCCCTCGTTGACCACGCTTGCCCCGGACCGGGTCCGGCGGCTCATCCGCAACCACGGAGCCGAAAGAATTGTCTTTGGATCCGACTGGCCGATGACCAACCCGGGCGAGGAAATTGCGGCTATCCACGGCCTCGGGCTCACCGACGAGGAAACCCGCCAGGTGCTGGGCGGAAACCTTGCCAGGTTCCTTCAGCTCTCTCCCTTGTAGGGGCGGTAGGCATGGGAGAGACCGGGATCGACAACATCGAGGACCTGCGTGGTCTTGGCATGGGCAAGGACGACCGCTCCGAACTCATCGGCGCGCAGACCGAATGCACATTCGTCTTCACGAACGAGGACGGTTGGGCCAGCGGGGTCGTGATGAGCTACGTCGAGTTTGACGGGTCCTTCTGGGTGACCGCTGTGGAAGGACGAGGGCACGTGCGCGGCGTTGAAAAGGATCCACGCGTCAGCATGGTGATTTCCAACGCCGGCACGTCCCTGGCCGGACGGCGCATGCTGTCCATGCGGGGGACGGCCATTATCCACCGCGACCCCGCCACGAAGGCAAGGTTCCTGGGGCCTTTTGCGGCCCGGCACCAGCCGGATGACCCGGAGAGCTTCATCCGGCTGTTGGACAGTCCCAACCGCGTCGTCATTCAGTTCCATCCCGCGGCGGGGACTGTCAGCCACAACTCCACCAAATTGCCGGGAAATGGCCGGGGCGGGGCTTTGCCACAAGCCAAACAGAAGTAAACGGTGCCACCTGCGGAACTAGCAGAACCCTGGCAGGGAAGCATGCCCCGGCTGCCGCTTCCCTGCGCCCCGGTGCCCCGAGACCGGTGAGATCCTGCTTGGCAGCCGTCGGCCCGGTGGACGGTGCGGAGCTTCCCGGGTGAACCGCACCGGTCCACGGACGCAGCGCGGGCAAACTCCCGGACAAGAACCACAAGATCCCTCCATTGCTATGGACATGATTCGTCGCCTGACTTACGATCTATCTTAATCATCCGCATCAATTGTCGGATTTTGCGTGTTGGTTCTTGGGGTTCAATAAGCGCTTTCGCCTTGGATTTCCGAGGGCCAAGGTTTGGCGATCATGCGTTCGACACCCCGGTCTTCGTCAGCCTTCCACCGGGGCCGTGACTCGAAAGACCAGTCGAAGATCGTGTGCAGTGCCGCCGTGGAATGTCGTATGCAGTCCACGGAATCCCGAAAAGTTCCTTCAGCGGGATGTGCGGTATTGCGACAACCACCGAATGAGGAGAGAACCATGACCGACGTTACCCAGGCAACCATGACCGACCGCATTGCGATCGAGACGCTGCTCAACACCTACTCCCTGGCCTATGACAGCAGGGACCTGGCGACCATGGAATCCTGCTTCGCCGCAGACGCAGTCTTCAGCATGCAGATTGCGGGGCAGGAACCGGTGTCCTTCGACGGGCGTGCGACCATCATGAAGTTGATGACCGATTCGATGGCAAGCCAAACCGACCAGCGTCGACACATCAACTCCAATCTTCTGGTGTCCGAGGAAGACGGAGTAGTCCGGACCACCAGCTACCTCACGCTGGTTGCGACGGAAGGAAACCAGATCCAGTTACTCAGTTCGGGGGTATATAGGAATGAGATCGTCGAGGACGGCGGGGTGCTTCGGTTCCGACGACTCCACCTTGACCTGGACAAGTCCTACTAAGCCGCGCCGTAACCTCGAGAACTGGAGAATGACATGGCGAACCTGGGACTTATCCCGGCCAAGTGGGCCGCGCTTACACCCAATGCCCAAGCGGTTTATGACGTGCCCAATGACCGCCGGATCAATTGGTCCGACCTAGACTCCACCGTGCGGCGTCTGGCGAACGGGCTGCTCGGGCTGGGCCTGCAGCCGGGTGACCGGGTGGCCATGCTCTCGAAGAACAGCGTCGAATACCAGGCCCTGTATTTCGCCGCCGGCCGTGCGGGCCTGGTGACACAGCCGCTGAACTGGCGTCTGGCGTCACCTGCACTCACGGAGGTCGTGCGCGATGCGGCGCCCAAAGCGGTCATCGTCTCCGACGAGTTCCTCGAGGTGTCCCGTGACTTGCAGCGCGCCCTGGACATCCCTCACTGGTTCGAGTTCGGTGCCGGCGGCGACGGCAGCCTGGAGCGCCTGGTCGAAAGCTCTTCCGATCTGGAACCGGAGACTACATCCCGGATCGGCGACGATGATCCCTTCTTCATCCTCTACACCGGAGGCACGACGGGGAAGTCGAAGGGGGCGCTGCACACGCATCGAAGCGCGGGAGCCGGGATGCTGAACCAGACCGTAGCGGAGCGGATCGTCCCCAGCGATGTCTACATGCTGACCGGGCAGATGTACCACATTCCGATCATCCTCTCCATGAACTACCTGAAGCATGGATGCCCCCTGGTGCTCGTGAACTTCGAGGCGAAACAGGCGCTGGAGATCATTGAAGCGGAGAGGGTCTCGGCGTTCCTGGGGATCACCACGATGCTCAACTGGATGATGGCCGTGGACGGTTTCGAAAAGTACGACCTGAGCAGCCTGCGCAACATCCAGTACGGCGGCGGGCCGATGCCTTCGTCCATTGTGCGCCAAGCCCTTGATTCCTTCCCATGCACCCTGATCCAGGGCTATGGGCAAACCGAGGGGACCACCATGTGCTTCCTCTCGCAGGAAGACCACGCCAACGCCCTCGCGGGGATCCGTCCCGAACGTCTTCGCTCCTGCGGCCGCGAGGGGTTCCTGACCAGTGTCCGCGTCGTGGATCACCTGGGCCGGGAGGTGCCGCGTGACAGCAAGACACCGGGGGAGATCATCGTCCGTTCGGAGGCCAACATGGTCGGATACCTGAACCAGCCCGAGCTGACCGCCCAAACCCTGCGTGATGGATGGATGTGGACGGGCGACGTGGCGACCTGGGACGAGGATCGCTACATCTTCATCGTCGACCGCGCCAAGGACATGATCATCTCCGGCGGGGAAAACATTTTCAGCGTCCAGGTGGAGGAGGCGATCGCCAGCCATCCCGCCGTCTTGGAATGCGCCGTCATCGGGGTGCCCGACGAAGAGTGGGGCGAGTCGGCCAAGGGGTTTGTCGTACTCAAACCGGGCCACCACGCTACCGAGCAGGAGATCATCGAGCAGGCCAAGACGCAGCTGGCCAGTTACCAGAAGCCCCGTTCGGTGGAGTTCGTGGACGAACTGCCCAAGGCCCCCACGGGCAAGATCTTGAAGCGCGACCTCCGGGCCCCCTACTGGGAGGAACGGGAAAGTGCTGTCTGAAACGGTTCCGGCCCCCCATCCGCTGGTCGGGAAGGAATTCCCGGGAGGAAGCTACACCCTTGAGCCCTGGCGGGCCTGGCTCCTGGCCGATGCCTTGGGCGATGACCCCGCCCAGGAACAGCCCCACCCGGTCATGGCGTGGATGGCGGCAGTGGGGGGAATGGGCATCACCTGGGACGAACTCTTCGAGTGGTTTGATGCCACGGCGGACGACGGCCCCATGTTCGGCGAGCACCGCACAACCCTGCACATGCCGCTGCGATCCGGGGCGACCTACCACGTGAGCGGAAAAATCACCTCGGTGGACCGCAAGTCGGGACGGCGGGCGGGCACCTTCGACATCGTGGGCTACGAGCTGTACCTCCACGACGGAGACGGGCACGTGGCTACCTGCTGGAATTCGCTGGTGCTCCCCAGGAGGTCCGAGGCATGAGCATCGGCGTGGGAACCGCGTTGCCGGTGCACGAGGTGCTGGTGGACCCCCGACCAATGAAGACCATGGCCGCGTTGCTCAACGATCCCAATCCCATTCACTGGGACGCGGGTGCGGTCTCAGCGCTGGGCATGGGCGATCGGCCGGTGAACCAGGGGCCGCTCAACATGGGCTACCTCATGACAATGCTGGCCCGCTGGTCCGGAGGCAGGGACCGGATCCTTGACTTCAGGGTCAGGTTCCTGGGCAATGTCTTCGCCGGGGACCGGGCCCGGGCGGGGGGCACCGTGACCGGAATCAGAACCACGAGCCAAGGTCGGGTGGCCGACTGCGAGATCGCACTGAACGTAGTTGGCGGGGACGCGGTGCTGTCCGGAACGGCCTGCGTGCTGCTCGAGCCAATCGGCTCGGACGAAGGCCGCTCCAGCCACGGGCAAGACCAGAACGACGGGAAGGGAATATGAGCGTGATCGGTTCGAAACTCGATTTCCAGCTGGCCTACGGAGATTGCGACGCCGTGGGCATCGCCTACTTTGCCATCTACTATCGCTGGATGGAACGTGCCTACTCCTCGTGGCTCTTCGGCCAGGGAATCCGCAGTGGCGAAATGCAGGACGAACTTGGCGTGGTCACCGTGGGCATCAGCTCCGGCGCCCGCTACCATTCCACCGCCAAGGTCTTTGACCACCTCAGCTGCCAGGTCGTGCTTGACCGGCTGGGCACTACGTCGTACCGGGTCGGGTATGAGTTCACCCGGGACGGTGAGCTGGTCACCCGGGGCCAGATGAGTTATGCCTGCCGAAATGCCGGGGACTTCACGAAGGCGCCCCTTCCCGAGCGGCTGCACGGAATCCTGGGCGGGCTTCCTGCGCCCTCGTTCGACACCGAGGTGTGATCGGCCGCTGATCCTGCTGCCGCTTGGATGGTGTGGGGGATTGTCTGCCGGGTGCGTGGTTCTCGGTTCGTGACTGGCCTGGAAATGCCGGGTTCCCGTGGTTCCGGGCCCAAGCCATCGGCGGCTGCCGGGTCGAACCCGCCTCGGCGCGATGCCGGAGGCATTTGTCCGACGTCGGCGCGGGACGGTTCGCGGGTGCGAACCTGCAGCCGCCCCGCTCCAGTGGCGTGCCCTGCGGCAAATGCCCGGCCGGGGCCCGTATTGTTCGGGCGGAAGCCGGCATACGTTGCCCCGAGTCTGGCATCCGTCTCTGAAAGTGGATCCCCGGGATTCGCACTGATTTGGGCGTTGCCTTGCCTCGCCGCTGCGAATAGCCGTTGAAGGCGAAAATCTTGCATGACAACGATTGACATATCCATGATCATCATATCAACTAAATGCATCTATTGTTCGAGAGAAGAGGAGTCATGATGGCTGAGGGGATCCGCACGGAATCCAGCGAGGGTGCCGAGCATGTGGTTGTGGTCGGAGCGGGCCTTTCCGGACTGGCCACGGCGCTGGGAGTGGCATTGCGTGGCGGCAGCGCCACCGTGCTTGAGGCCGCGGACCTCGTGGGAGGCGCTGCGGCATACTCCGGCGGTCAGGTGTGGTCCGGGGCCAACCACGTTGCCGAAAGGAACGGCATCAAGGACTCGCTCGAGCTCACCGAGCAATACATCCGTGCCATCGCCCACGACTCGCCGGAGCTGCTCGATGAAGCTGCTATGAAGCGCTGGATCGAGACGTCCCCCGAAGCCATGAAGTACTGGGAGGAGACCGGTGCCATTCAATGGGCCATGATCCCCGGGCTGGCCGATTACCACAACGAAGCCGAGGGTGCCTTGCCCGAGGGCCGGTACCTCACCAATGCCGTCATCGACGGCAGCGTGCTCGGGTCATGGCGCGAACGGCTTCGCTACAGTCCGTACTTCCCGGTCGGTCAGACCTATGACGAAATGCTGGGCAAGGGGCGCCGCGCCAGCTACGTCGAGGAGGACGCCCCGGCCAAGCACGGGCACGTCGGGCTGCCCGCCTTCGGCCTTGCGGACGGATCCCACGGCAAGAACGAGTCGGAAGACGGCGACCCGCTGACCTTCGGCACCGGCGTAGTGGCCTCGTTCCTGGCCCGCGTGATCGCCGAACCCTCGATCGAGATCCTGCTCGAGCACCGCGTCAGCGAGCTGCTAACGGACTCCTCGGGCGCGGTCATCGGTGTGGAAGCGGAATCGCCCGCTGGGCCCGTACAGTTCCGCGGCCCGGTCGTGCTGGCCACAAGCACCTACGACTGGGATCCCGAGCTCGTGCGCGAAATGCTCGGCATGGACCCGGAGGACTTCGGCAGCGTTGCCCCCGAAACCTTGCGCGGCGACGGCATCAGGCTGGCCCGCGCCGTGGGCGGGGACATTACGAAGATTCCGCCCACGGCCGTGCCGATCCTGCCCGGCTGGCGCTCGCAGGTGGGCACGGGTTACGGCTACGGGCCAGAGTACGCGATGCCGCACTCGATGATCGTGGACGCCAGAGGCAACCGCTACTGCAACGACTCGTACTGGGTCGACATTGTCGCCAAGACCCTGAATCCCGATGACCGGCACCTGCCCTTCTTCCTGGTGTGGGATGACCAGCACCGGCAGAAGTACGGCCTGGCGGCCACGCCTCCGGGCGGCGAATATCCCGATGGCTGGGTTGACTCCGCGCCGAGCCTCAAGGATTTGGGGCAGAAGCTGGGCATCGACGGGGACCAGTTGGCTCGAACCGCTGAGCGTTTCAGCGAAAACGCCCGCAAGGGCGAGGATCCGGACTTTGGCCGGGGGACCGTCACCTACGTCAACAAGTTCGCCGGGGACCCGGCGAACAAGCCCAGCCCCGTGTTGGGCGAGATCGCCCAGGGCCCCTTCCACGGGCTGCGGTTGAAGTTCGTGGGGACGGGGATTGGCTCCAGCGGGGTTCGCATCGACGGCGACGGGCGCGCCCTCGATGGCCAGCGGAACCCCATTGAGGGCCTGTATGTCGTCGGGTCGGCGGCGGGAATGTCGACAACCGGCACCGGGTACAACAGCGGCATCGCTCTCGGACGCGGGTTGACGCTGGCGTACCTCGTTGCGAACCAGCTCTCGGGAAGCAGGGACGCCGCCTCGGCGGACCTGCGTGAGGCCGTCCGCTGACGAAAGTCGAAAAAATGGCCTCGTCGGGGGTAGCAAGTACCTGCTTACGGAGTTAGTATCTATATAAATCATTCGCATCATTAGGATGGACAAAAATATCATGGAAGCACGAAGGACACGACGTCAGTTGCTCAAGGCAACGACCGCGCTCGCAGCGGTTGCATTGCTTTCCGCCTGTGGCGGGGGCAGCCAGGCCAGCACCGCGGGTGCGGCCGGACCGGGCGGCATCGCAAACGAAATCAAGCTCATGGGGGTTTACGACACCACCGGGCCGGTGGCCTACGCAGGTGTGGGTGCTTCCAAGGGAATGAAGCTGGCGATGGACGAGATCCAGGAGCAGGGGTTCCTGGGCAAGGACGTCAAGATCACCCTTGATGAGGCGGACTCGGCCGGGTCCATCGAACGGGCCTCCAGCGAAGTGTCCCGCGCCATCGCCAAGCCGGAGATCAATGCGATCTTCGGCCCCGTCTCGGGCCAGCAGGCCGCAACGGTGGCCCCGATGGTTGAAAAGGCCGGCGTGCCGACCATCTTCAACCAGGCAGGTTCGGACGGCGTGGTCATCGGGGACTACACCTTCCGCGGGACTGCTCCCATGCACAGCTACTACGACATCGGCGCCGAGTATCTCGCTGACAAGGGCTTGACCAATGTTGCGGTGCTGTACAACGGAACATATCCAACCTTCGCCGAGATCGGCCAGAAGGTGTTCCCCAAGCTTGCCGAAGAGCATGGCCTGACCATCAGCTCCTCCTACGCAGTCCAGAGCAACACCCAGGATTTCACCGCGCAGGCGCAGGAAATCGCCAAGAACAAGCCGGACGCCGTGGTCATGCTCCTTATCGCCCCGCAGTCGGTGACCGCCCTGACGCAGCTTGACCAGGCGGGATACAAGGGCCAGACCATCGCCACGTCGGTCCAGTCGGCGGGCAACGTGGCCCAGGCGGGCGAACATGCAGCGGGTCTCGTGTACCCGGTCGATTTCTCCGCGGCACAGGAAGGCGAGCTGGCCGTGAATTTCATCGAGGGATTCAAGAAGAAGTACGGCGAGGACCCCGACCCGTACGCTGCGGAGGGATATGACTCGATGTGGTGGATGGCCCGGGGCATCAAGGCCAGCGGCGACTCCAGCCGTGCCGGGATCCAGAAGGGCATGCAGCAGGTCGCTTCGGAGGGCTTCGAAGGCGTCATGGGTCACCTGACCTTTGAGGGCAACGACATGCGTGTCAATGGCGTTCTGGTGCAGTGGGATGGCTCCAAGGAGCATCTCGTCAAGAAGTGATTCGCTGATGCGGCCGGGCACCGGGTGCCCGGCCGCACCCCGATCAACACCACAGTCGAGTTGAAAGGACAGCCGGCGTGCAAGAGTTGCTCAACACCCTGACCCTCGGGTCCGTCTATCTGCTCTTCGCCCTGGGCATGGCCCTGGCGTGGAGCACCATCGGCATCTTGAACTTCGCGCATGGGGCCATCTTCGTGTTCTCGGCGTTCAGTGCACATTTCATTTCGGTGCACGTGGCATTGCCCATGCCGTTGCTCATCCTGATTTCCGTCGGGGTGGGGGCCGTCCTGTCGGCTTTGACCCAGTGGCTGGCGTTCGAGCAGATCCTCAAGAGATCCTCGAACCACCGCTCAGCCGAGTTGCGGATCTTGATCGGGGGCATCGGCGTCGCCGCCATCCCGATTGCGATCGTGGACCGCGCGACGGCTTCTGCACCCTTCGGCTTCGCCAACTCCACCTACAAGACCGAGGTCTATGAGTTCCTGGGGCTTCGCATGACGAACACGGCGGTGATCGTCATCATCGCCGGCGTCGGGATAGCAGTTGCGTTGACACTCTGGCTGCGGGCCTCGCGCCAGGGCCTGGGGCTTCGTGCCATCGGAGTCGACTCGGAGACCGCCTCGCTGATGGGCGTCAACCGCACGGCGATGGCCATCGGGACGATGGCAATCGCCGGCGGACTCGCCGGCCTGGCCGGCGCACTCCAGGTCTTCCAGCTCCAGGCAATGGGCGTGGGCACCGGTGACCAGCTGCTCATCAAGGCGTTCGCCATGATCGTCCTGGGCGGCCTCGGGTCGATGGCCGGCGTGATCCTGGGGGCCTTCGTCCTGGCGGGGGCGGAAACGCTGATCTTTGCTGCGAACCTCGGAACCTGGGTTGACGCAGTCTCCTTCGGACTTATCTTTGTCGTCCTGCTGGTTCGTCCGCAGGGCATCTTCGGACGCCAGGAGGTGCGTCGGACATGATCACTTGGTATGCCACGAATGCAATTGTCGTCCAGGCGACGATGACAACGCTCTTGCTGGCCCTGAGCATCCAGCTCCCCCTGCGAATGGGCGTCTTCTCCTTTGCCGGCATCGGCTGTTTCGGAATCGGCGGCTACACGGCGGCCATCATGTACACAAAGTTTGACGTGGGCACCTGGACGGCGGTGGCACTGGGAACCCTGCTCGCCGGCATCATGTGCTACCTGCTGGGCCTGGTCATCCACAAACTGTCCGGTCTGTACCTCGGCATGGCCACGATCGCATTCACGCTGATCGTCGCCGTCATCGCCACCAACGGCGGCAGCTTGACCGGCGGGGCTTCCGGAATCTTCGGGGCGCTTGGCGAGATCAACAACCTGCACGTCTTCCTGCTGTTGGCCTTGGTCATCGGTGGCCTGGCCATCTCGGAATTCGGAGGCTTCGGGCGAAAGATCGACACCGTTCGGGAGGATCCCGAACTGGCCGCGGCGCTGGGCATCAACGTCGCGCGGTACCGGAAGCTGACATTCTTGGCCAGCGGCCTGATCGGCGGCCTGGCAGGTGCGGTCACCACGCTCCTGCGTTCGACGATCACTCCTGCCGAGATCAATTTCCACATGGTGGTCATGGCGCTGACCGTGATCATCATCGGCGGCTCCATCTCATGGCTGGGCGCCCTCATCGGGGCAGTCATCATCACCTGGCTGCCCACCGTGCTGAGTGTCGTGGCGGAATGGGAATCGATCATCTACGGCATCCTTGTCGCGCTGGCCGCGATCTTCCTCCCCAACGGCGTTCTCGGCCTGGCCAAGGACTTGTTCCGCCGCAGGCGGCCACGGGGCCGGAGCACGCCACCTGCACCTCGTGCGGCTGAACCCCGCAACGATCCCGATGACAAACCAAGCCCGCCGGAACCGGAGCACAGTCTCGCATCCATCCAAGGAGGAACATTGTGAGCCGCCCACAGAATGAGAGCGCAGCACCACGGATGATCTTTGAGGCCGAGGATGTGGCGGTTCACTTCGGCGGGGTGAAAGCCGTGGACGGATTGACCTTCGGACTGCCCGAAGGCAAAATCACCGGAATCCTGGGTCCGAACGGCTCGGGGAAGAGCACCCTTGTCGGCGCCATCACCCGGCACGTGCCCCTGACCCGGGGAACGCTGAAGTTCCTCGGCGAGGACTATGCCCGCGACCTGCCGCACTCGGTGCCGCATCGTGGCATTGCCCGGACCTTCCAGACGGTGCGCATCCTCGAGGAGCGCAACGTGCTGGAGAACGTCTTGCTGGGAACCGATTCCTTGGCCAAGGGCGGCCGCGCCGAACGCAGGCGGGCGCACGAACGGGCGGAACAGGCCATGGTCCGCACCGGCTGCGACCACCTGGCCAAGGAGCGCCCCGACGAGTTGTCCTACGGGAACCGTCGCCGCGTGGAGATCGCCCGCGCCATCGTCATGGAGCCCAAGCTGCTGCTCCTGGACGAGCCCACGGCCGGCATGGGCCGCGCCGAAAAGGAAGAGGTCTCCGCCCTCATGCTCTCGCTCAAGGAAGAGGGCCTCACCCAGCTCATCGTCGAGCACGACGTGCAGATGATGGTGGAAACCTGTGACAGGTTGCTGGCGATGAACTTCGGAAAACTGATTGTGGAAGGTGATCCCCGGGAGGTCGTGCGCCATCCGGCGGTCCAGGAAGCCTATCTGGGAAAGCAGGCGGTCAAGCATGCTTGAAGTCAACAACCTGCACGTGAGCTACGGTGCGGTCAATGCGGTGCGCGGCGTATCGATGTCCGCGTCGGCAGGCAGGATCACCCTCGTCCTGGGTTCGAACGGCGCGGGAAAGACGACGTCCTTGCGGGCCATCCACGGGCTGCTGAAGGCCAAGAGCGGTTCCGTTAAGCTGAACGGCAAGGAGATCCTGGGGCAATCCGCCCACCGGCAGGTGCGCCAGGGTGTGGTCATGGTCCCCGAGGGACGCCGGATCTTCGCTTCCCTGACGGTCGAGGAAAACCTCCGGATGGGTGCATACACCGTCAGCCGCGCCGCCGCCCAGCGCACCGTGGCCGAGGTCTACGAGAAGTTCCCCATCCTGCTGGAACGAAAAGCGATGCCCGGCGGGCTGCTCAGCGGAGGCGAGCAGCAAATGCTGGCCTTTGGCCGCGCCATGATGGCGCAGCCAAAGGTGGTCCTGCTCGATGAGCCGTCCATGGGCCTGGCACCGGGAATGGTGGACAGGGTCATGGCCCGGGTGCGCGAGATTGCCGACACCGGGATCGCGATACTCATGGTGGAGCAGAACGCCGATGCCGCACTGGCGGTGGCGGACGACGTGGTCATGGTTCAGCGCGGGGAGGTCGTTTGGACCGGCACTGCCGCCGAAGCCCGGACGGACACGGCCCTGGTCCATGCCTTTCTGGGCGAGGCGGCGATCGATGCTTGAGCACGGAGCGTTCAAACGCGTGGAGAACCTTGTCGGACGCAACCGGAGCGGCGTCGGGAACCGAGCCTCGAAGTACAGGAAATCGGTTGCACTGCTCGCGGTGCCGGCCATGCTGGCAATTGCCGGGTGCAGCAGTGCCCCGACAAACGCGGCGACCGAAACCGGGATCGCCAAGGAGATCAAGATGGTCGGCGTGCGCGACCTCACCGGGCCGGTCGCCTATGCCGGAGTCGGCGCCGCGCAGGGCGCCAAGCTTGCCGTGGATCAGATCAACGAGCAGGGGTACCTCGGCGAGGGAGTGAAGCTGGACCTCAAGGAAGTCGACAGCGCCGGGGCGATCGAGCGCGCCGCCTCGGAGGTGACCCGCGCACTGTCCGATCAGGACGTCAGCGTGATCCTCGGACCGGTCCAGGGCCAGCAGTCGGCCGCCGTCGCACCCGTGGTGGAAGCGCGGAAGGTTCCGGTGGTCTTCACCCAGTCGGCCTCCGACGGAGTGGTGATTGGGGACTACACCTTCCGAGCCACCGCACCCATGCACACCTTCTACCAGCATGCGGCCGAATACCTTGCAAAGCAGGGACTGAAGAACGTCGCGGTGCTTTACAACTCGACCTATCCGACGCTCGCCGAGCTCGCCACGACGCATTTTCCCGAGATGGCCGCCAAAGAGGGCCTGAACATCGTCAAGAGCATCCCCGTGCAGACGACCACCCAGGATTTCACCTCTCCGGCCCAGGACCTTGCGCGGGAAAAGCCCGAGGCCATCGTGCTTTTGCTGTTGTCTTCCCAGTCCGTGACCGCCATGTCGCAATTGCGCCAGGCCGGTTACGAGGGGCAGTTCGTCGGCAATACCAACAACGCCGGGGGGAATGCGGCCCAGGCGGGGCAGGACGCCGTCGGCATGGTCTATCCCGTTGACTTCTCCGCGGCCCAGTCGGACTCGCACGCGAAGAAGTTCGTCGATTCCTATAGGAAGGAATTTGGCGAGCTGCCGCAAACCTACGCCGCGGAGGGCTACGACGCTGTCTGGTGGATTGCGCACGCGATCAAGGCCAGCGGCGATTCATCCCGTGAGGGCATCCGCAACGGATTGGAACAGACCGCGCGCGAAGGCTTCACCGGTTCGATGGGCGAGATCACCTTCGACGGCAATGACATGCGGGTCCCCGGAGTGCTGGCCCAATGGGACGGCAGCCGGGAAACCGTCATCTCCGACTAGCGTCCCGCGCCACGGGGCGGCACAACCATGGAAAGGCAGAAACATGCACGAGACGGACATGATGCTTCACCACTTTCGCGCCCAGCGGCTCCTGACCGCCTACACCCGCCTGGTCGACGAGAAGGATGTCGACGGGCTGCGCGAAATAGCCCACCCGGACATTATCTTGGTGCGCAGCGCCGACGATGCACCCCGCGCGGGCCGCGAGGCGTTTTTGAACCTCTACCGGGATTTCACCGACTCGGATGTGCAACAGAGCCAGCACATGACGACCAACCTGTCGGTCACCGACCTGGGTGGCGGCACGCTGGGCGTGGCCGCCTGCTTTCTGGCCATCACCACGCACCCGGATGGCGCGCGGGCCACATGGGGCCGTTACAACGACGAAATGGCGCAGCGCGAGGGCCAATGGGTCTTCACCACGAAGCGCATCCAGGTGACGCGCACCGCCCTGATCGGCGAAGACATGCTGGCCCCGCTCAACGCCAGCTCGTTTGACCCGATGCCGAGCTGAGACCCGGGGCAGGTGCGGTTTCGGCCCCGGCCGAATCAGTATCTGCGGCCTGGCCCGCAGGCGGCTACAGGACGGGCCGGGACCCGCTGCCCCGGCTGATTGTCGCGGCACTTCAACCTGGCCATGTCCGCAACATGGCCCCGCAGCGGTGGACCACCGCAAGGAAAGGGCCCGAAAATGACCTCATATGCAGCCTCCGGGCAGCAAGCATCCATCGGATCCTGGCTCGCCGGTGCGGCCGAGCGGCACCCGCAAGCCACCATCCGGGTGGAAGGGGACGCCAGCACGGTCGCCGACCTTGACGCCGCGACCCAACGGGTCGCGACCGGCTTCCGCGCGCTGGGCCTGGTTCCGGGGGACCGGGTGTGCGTGGTCATGCCCGCCAGCCGGGAGTCACTCCAAACCTGGTTCGGGTTGGCGAAGGCGGGCTTGGTGGAGGTGCCGTTGAATCCGGGCGGCGGTTCTCAGCTGCTGCGCTACTGCATCGAGCAATCCGGGGCCAGGGTGGTCATCTGCGATGCCGAGCGCGAGGCGCTCGTGCGCGAACTGCTCCGGGGCCTTGGGACGGTCCGGCACCTGGTCGTCGTCGGCGGCGTCCCGGGGGCGTCGGCAGGGGTCAACAAGGTGGTCTTTGACGAGCTGCTGGCCCATTCGGCGGACCCGGGGCAGGAGGTCGACCCGGCATCCGCGGCGGTGATTCTCTACACCTCGGGGACCACCGGCCCACCGAAGGGAGTGCTGCTCAGCCACCGCGCCAACGTCAACCTGGCCCGGCACACCACCGGGCTGCTCGGATACACGGAGGCCGACCGCCTCTACTCGGTCTTTCCCCTCTACCACAGCAACGCGCGCTACTGCAGCGTCATGGCGGCGATCGATGTCGGCGCCGACCTGGTGATGCACAGGAAGTTTTCCGCCACCCGGTTCTGGGACATTTGCCGCGAGCACGGCATCACCGCCTTCAACTACCAGGGCGCGATGATGACCATCCTGCACAAGCAGCCGGTGCGCGTGGACGACGCGCAAAACCCCGTCCGGATCGGGTTCGGGGCACCGTGCCCACCGGAAATCTTCGAGGATTTCGAACGCCGATTCGGCCTGCGGCTCACCGAGATCTACGGGAGCACCGAAGTCTCCATCGTCACCGACATGCCGCCGGCGCGGCGCAAGGTCGGCACGGCCGGCCGGGAATCGGCGAACTATGAGGTCGCCGTCGTCGATGGCCGCGACGAGCCGGTGGCCACCGGGGGAACCGGTGAGATCGTGGTGCGCCCGAAGAAGCCGGGCTGGATGTTTGACGGCTACCGCGGACAACCCGAAGCCACCGCCGTGGCATGGCGCAACCTCTGGTTCCACACCGGTGACCGGGGGCATCTGGACGCGGACGGTTTTCTCACCTTCGTGGACCGCGTCAAGGATTCGATCCGGCGCCGCGGGGAAAACATTTCCTCATGGGAAATCGAACGGGTCATCGGCGGGCACCCGGACATCGCCCAGGTAGCGGCCTTTGGCGTGCCCTCCACGCTCAGCGAGGAAGAGGTGATGGTCGCGGTGGTGCCGCGCGAAGGCAAGATCCTGGACCCGGCGGAGCTGTTGGAACACTGCGAAGGTGAACTCACCTCCTTCGCACGTCCACGATTTGTCAGGTTTGTCTCGGCGTTGCCCATGACGCCGAGCCAACGCGTGGAGAAGTATCGGTTGCGGGCCGAAGGCATTACCCAGGACACTTGGGACAGCGAGGCGGCATTGTGATGAAAGAACCCCTGCAGCGCTTCACTATCGTGGAGCACTCCACGCATGTGATCGAATTGCGCATGTCGCGCCCTGAGAAGCTCAACGCCATGGACCGGCAGTGGTTCCACGAACTGACGAGCGTGATGTCCGGGTTCGGCGTTGAGGACGAGGTCCGAGCCGTCGTGCTCACCGGCGAGGGCCGGGCCTTCTCGGCGGGCGGGGACATTGACATGTTCCACGACCTGGCCGGGAACATCCAGCAGGTGCGGCCGCACCTGAAGCGGGTCTACGATGCGTTTCACTCCGTTGAGCGCTGTGCCGTTCCGGTCATCGCCGCAGTACACGGCCTCGCCTATGGGGGAGGCACCGAACTCGCCTTGGCGTGCGACATAGTCGTTGCCGGGGAATCGGCCCGCTTCGCCTTCAAGGAAATCACCGTGGGGCTGCAGCCCGGATTCGGGATGGTGCGCGCGCCGCGGATGCTTGGCCCCCAGTGGGCCAGCTACCTGGCCCTGACGGGACGGGACCTCGACGCGGACCAAGCACGCAGCTGCGGACTGGTCCAGGAGGTCCACCCCGATGGGCAGCTGCTGGAAGGCGCACTCGGGCTGGCCCGGGAGATCGCCGCGAAGCCGCCGCTCGCGGTCCAGGTGGGCAAGGCCTTTATCAACCGCCACACCACCGACGACTTCAGTGAATCCGTGGAGGCGACGGCGCTGCTTTTTGGCACTGCCGAGCACGCTGATGCCGTTGCCGCGTTCCGCGGGCGCGTCGGCGCCGGTACGGGCGGAAGCGGGAGCAGGTAACAAGGGAGCCATCGCACATCGGTGGCGACGGGCAAGAAAGGCGGTCCGGCGGGTTCTTCCCGCCGGACCGTTTCACGTCTTCCCGCCGGACCGTTTCACGTCTTCGGGGTGGATGCGGACACCTCTTGTGGTGCGACTAAAGATCAGTAATAATGATGATTATGGAATAGGTCGTAAGGGTGGAAGTTCGGTTGCAATTGTTGCACCCCGGCCCACTCGTCGGCGCACCGATCGAGCATCTAAGAGGGAAAAACATGTTGCAGAATAAAGTTGCGCTGGTCACTGCCGGCGCTTCCGGGATGGGAAAGGCTGGCGCGGAGCGCTTTGCCGAGCAGGGGGCGTTTGTCTACGTCGTTGACCGGGACGAGTCGGCCACCAAGACCGTTGTCGACGGGATCCGGGAAAAGGGTGGTCAGGCAACAGGGATCGTTGTTGATGTTCGAGATTTGGATGCATTGAAAGACGTCGCCGAGCAGGTGCGCAAGGAGCACGGAGTGCTTCACGTCCTCTACAACAACGTCGGAATCCCCGGTGCCGCGGGCCTGGACCTGAGTGAGGAGGAATGGAACGCCCTGATCGAGATCAATGCGCGCGCCAGCTTCTACCTCACCCATTATCTGACCGATCTGCTCAAGGCCGCTGACGGCGCATCGGTGATCTTCAAGAGCTCCAGCTCTGGTCTTGTCGGTTCGCCGTGGAGTCCCCTGTATTCCTTCACCAAGGGCGGCCTTATCGCCCTGGTGCGTTCGCTGGCTCTGGCTTTCGCGTCCGACAAGATCCGTGTCAATGCCATCGCGCCGGGTTCCGTCGACACGCCGGGGCTCCCCGGGTTCTTCCGGGCTTCTCCGGAGGAAGTCGAGGCGCGCAAGGAGGCCTTCTTTGCGCAGATCCCGATGGGCCGTGCCTCGCAGCCGGAAGAGATCGCAGGCGTTGCCTTGTTCCTGGCCAGTGAACTATCCAGCTACGTCACGGGCATCACCATCCCCGTTGATGGCGGCCTGACCGCCAAATAGACCTACGCCCCTTTCGGGGCTGGAAAGCAAGGGAGAAGAACATGGAATTCGGCATCCTTATGGGCGACCAGCCGGTCGAGTCTTCACCGACCGAGCATCTCGACCTCATGCTGCGAAAAGTGGAGGCAGCGCAAGAGGCGGGGTTCAAGTACCTCACCATCGGACAGCACTTCATGTACGACGGTTTTCGCTGGCTGCAGCCCATCCCGCTGCTGAGCCGGCTCGCGGCCGAGCTTGACGACGACGTCAAGATCGGGACCACCGTCCTGGTCGGACCGGTCCACCACCCGGTGATTCTTGCCGAGGAGCTCGCGACCCTGGACATCATCACTCGCGGCAAGCTTGTCGTCGGGATCGGCACGGGATACCTGCCCAAGGAATACGAAACAATGGGCGTGCCCTTCAAACAGAGATATGGGCTGCTTGAGGAACTCATTGAGGTCATGACCAAGCTCTGGACACAGGACAGGGTGACCCACCACGGGAAGTTCTGGAACATCGAGGACGCCCCGACCCATATCCGCCCGGTGCAAAACCCGCGGCCGCCGATCTGGCTCGGTGCCATGAAGGCGACCGGAGTGCGCCGCGCCGCCCGTCTGGGCGATGTCTGGACGATCACCCCTCAACAGACCTTGGACCAGGTGGAGGAGCTTATCCGGATCTACGTGGACGAAAGGGTCGATGCGGGCCTGCCGTTGAACAAGTTGCCGCTGCGGCGCGAATTGATGATCGGTGACGACTTTGACGACGCCGTGAACAAGTTCGCTTCCGTGGCCCGGGTGAAATACGAGGCATATGCGGACCGGGGCATGGACCTGCTCTCCGACGCGGCGGTCCGCGACGGGTTCGTGGACACGGTGCGTGACCATGTGCTGCTTGGTTCGGCCGAGGACGTGCGCAACCAGATCGCGGAAATCGCCGACCGGCTGCCGATCGGTCCGCTGCTGATCCGCCCCCACTGGCCGGGGATGGATGCCGAGCAGACGGCTGCCTACCTCAAGAAGGTCGGTGAGGAAGTGGTCAAGCCGCTGGCCGGGTTGGAAAGTTCCTCGTTCGACAAGGTGATGGGTTCGTCGGTGGGCGCCGTCTAGGCGCGTGCCGTCGGCCGCGCGCATCGGCGGCACGGGTTGCCGATGCGAGGGCCTAATGGAGGGGGCCGGGGACGGTTGACGCTGTCCCCGGCCCCCTCCTGCCGTCTTCGGGAGGGACGCGGGGAGGCCCGCCGGGGCCTTCCGGGTGCCGTGCCGTGCCTTCGCCACCCGGTGCCCGGGGCGTCCTGTAGGGGCGTGCCTTGGAGGTCGACGGCAATGCTGAGACTTAATCTAGTCGCATCATTGTCAGGAACCGTTGGTCGGTGCTACGGTTTTGAAGTGTTAGCCAGCTAACACTGCGGCCGCAGAGTACGGCCGCGGAAGTGCCGCTATCTTGCGGATGGATGTCAAGGAAGTTTCGATGCATGGAGGCAGTCGATGAGCCAGCGGCAGTTCTACACAGACCTTGTTCCCACGTTCCCGGACCCGGAAACCTGGACACTTGACCAGGTCCTGCGCCACCACGCGGCGGTGCGCCCGGAGGCCGTGTGCTTGGACGCGCCCGTGGAGGATGCACGCTGGACCTACGCCCAGGCCCTGACCAGTGCCGAGCGCATCGCCGGCAGCTGGCTGACCGCGGGCGGCAACGCCGGGGACCGCGTGGCAATCATGGCCATGAACTCCTCTCAGTTGGTCCGCTCCTGGTGGGCGGCGGCGGTGGGAAACTTCGTCGAGGTGCCGATCAACACCAACTATGAGGGCGAATTCCTGCGCCACCAGCTCAACGTCGTCGGCGCCCGTTTCGCGGTCATCGACGATTCGTTCGCACCCCGTTTTGTCTCGATCAAGGAGCAGGCGCGAAACATCGAGCGCTTCTGGGTCATCGACACTGGCACCGGGCTGCGCGATGCCGCGATCGAGCTGCTGCGTTCCAACGGCTGGGAAGCCGCTGCCTGGGAAGAACTCGAACAGGGCCCGGTCCTGGAAATGCAGCCGCCACGCGCCCAGGACCTGGGTGCCATCTTCTTCACCTCGGGCACCACCGGCCCTTCCAAGGGAGTGTCGATGCCGCATTCGCAGCTCTACTTCTTTGCGCAGGAAGTGGTCTGCCTGACCCGGTTGACGGATGCCGACACCTATCTCACAACGACACCGCTGTTCCATGGCAACGCGCAGTTCATGGCGGTTTACCCGGTGATCATCGCCGGGGGCCGGGCCGTCATCCGGCCCAAGTTCAGTGCCAGCCGCTGGATCGACCATGTCCGCGACTCGGGGGTCACCGTGACGAACTTCGTCGGAGTGATGATGGACTTCGCCTGGAAGCAGCCGCCCCGCGAGAACGACCGCGACAACGTCCTGCGTGCCGTCTACGCCGCGCCCACGGCCAGCACGATCGTGGAGCAGTTCAAGGAGCGCTACGGCATCGAGGCGTTTGTCGACGCATTCGGGCTCACCGAGACCTGCGCGCCGATCCTTTCCCCCTATGGCGTGCCCAGGCCCGCCGGAGCGGCCGGCCTAGCCGCGGCGGAATGGTTCGACATCCGGCTCGTCGATCCGGAAACCGACCGCGAGGTGGCAGTGGGCGAGGTCGGCGAGCTCGTGGTCCGCCCGGTCCAGCCCTGGACCTGCAGCAACGGCTACTACGGCATGCCGGAAAAGACGTTGGAGGCCTGGCGGAACCTGTGGTTCCACACCGGCGATGCCCTGCGCCAGGACGAGGACGGCTGGTTCTACTTCGTTGACCGGTACAAGGACGCGCTGCGCCGCCGCGGGGAAAACATCAGCTCCTATGAAATCGAGGAAGCCGTCATGGGCCACCCGGCAGTTGTTGAATGTGCTGTCGTCGGCGTCCCGGCTGATGTCGAGGCCGGCGAGGACGAGGTGTTGGCCGTCGTGGTCGTGAGGGAAGCGGTGGAACCGGCGGAGATCCTGGCATGGTGCGAGGGCCGGATCCCGGGCTTCGCGATTCCCCGCTACCTTCGCGTCGTCGACGAGCTGCCCAAGACCCCGTCGCAGAAGATACGCAAGGCGGTGCTCCGCGCGGAGGCCATTGACGCGGACACCTTCGACCGCCAAACCCTCCCGGTTTCCTGACTCCCCGACGCTTCACGAGAAAAGAGAGAACAAAACCATGGAACTTAGCCCGAACTCCCTGCACGACGACATCCGCTCCTCCGTGCGGGACCTGTGCAAGAACTTCCCCGACGAGTACTGGATGGAGCACGACGAGTCAAAGGAATTCCCCTGGGAGTTCTACAACGCCGTGGCCGAGGGCGGTTGGCTGGGCCTGACCATCCCCGAGGAATATGGCGGAGGCGGCCTGGGCGTCACCGAGGCCGCCATCGTCGAACAGGAGATCGCCGCATCGGGCGCCGGAATGGGCGGCTGCAGCGCGGTGCACATCGGCATCTTCGGCTTCGAGCCGATCATCCACCACGGCAGCCAGAGCCTCAAGGACCGGTTCCTGCCGCGCGTGGTCACCGGCGAGCTGCACACCTCGTTTGCCGTGACTGAGCCGGACGCGGGAACGGACACGACGAACATCTCCACCTTCGCCAGGAAGGTGGAGGGCGGCTACCTGATTTCCGGCCAGAAGGTCTGGATCACCAAGGCCCAGGAGGCCGAGCGCATGCTCATCCTGGCCCGCACCACGCCCAAGGACCCGAACGGGAAGCGCACCGCCGGCATGACCCTGTTCTTCGCGGAAATGGATCCGCAGAGGGTCACCATCCGCCCGATTCCGAAGATGG
Source organism: Paeniglutamicibacter sp. ORCA_105 (assembly GCF_045798545.1). Lineage (NCBI taxonomy): Bacteria > Bacillati > Actinomycetota > Actinomycetes > Micrococcales > Micrococcaceae > Paeniglutamicibacter > Paeniglutamicibacter sp. ORCA_105. The sequence continues at coordinate 160,839 of NZ_JBIXLM010000004.1, forward strand.
GCCGCAATGCCGTTGACACCAACGAGCTGTTCATCGAGGACCTCTTCGTCGCCGATGAGGACGTGGTGGGGGAGGTGGACCACGGGTTCCGTGCCATCCTCGGCGGCCTAAACGCCGAGCGGGTCATCTCCGCAAATGCCGCCCTGGGCATCGGCAAGGCCGCCCTGCGCCGCGGCGTGCGTTACGCCAACGAGCGCGAGGTCTTTGGCCGTCCCATTGGCAAGAACCAGGGAATCGCCTTCCAGCTGGCCGAGGCCCAGATCAAGCTCGATGCCGCCGAGGCCGTCGTCCAAAAAGCGGCGTGGATGGTGGACAACGGGATTCCCTGTGGCCGGGAGGCCAATGCTGCGAAGTACCTCTGCGCGGAGGCCGGATTCCTCGCGGCCGACGTGGCCCTGCAGGTGCACGGCGGGTTTGGCTACGGCAAGGAGTTCCACGTGGAGCGCTACTTCCGCGAGGCCCGCCTGATGCGCATCGCGCCGATCAGCCAGGAAATGGTGCTGAACTACTTCTCCGAGCACGTGCTCGGGCTGCCGAGGAGCTACTGATGCGCGCCTACCGCTCCATCCTCTTTGTCCCCGGGCATCGTCCGGCATGGGTGGAAAAGGCGGTCGATGCCGGTGCCGACTGCGTGGTCCTGGACCTCGAAGATTCAGTTCCCGCGGCCGAAAAGACCGGCGCCCGCGAGCTGGTGGCCGAATCCATCCGCCGCGTGCGATCGGTGAACGCGGAGGTCGGCCTGTTTGTGCGGGTCAATCCGCTGGCCACCCGGTTGACCGGCGGCGACCTCGAAGCGGTGGTGGTGCCCGGGTTGACCGGCATCTTCGCCCCGAAGATCGAACAGGCCACCGACGTGCTGCAGTACGACGCCCTGCTGGACCACTTCGAGGAGCGCAACGGGGTGCAGGGCCTTGAATACATCGTTCCGGTCGAGACCGTCCAGGCCATCCAGAATTGCCGCGAGGTGGCGCTCGCTTCTCCCCGCGTGGGCGCCATGATCGGCCCCAGCGCCGAGCACGCCGACATCGCGCGGGCCGTCGGCTATGAATGGACGCCGGAGGGCACCGAGACCCTCTACCTGCGCAGCCGGGTGCTTTTGGCCTGCCGCGAGGCGGGCATCCACGCCCTCACCGGGCTCTGGGAAGACCTGGAAAACCTCGACGGGCTGCGGGAGTTCGCGATCCGCGGCCGGCAACTGGGCTTCCGCGGCATGATCGCGATCCACCCGAAGCACGTGGCGACGGTGAACTCGGTGTTTTCACCCTCGGCCGAGGACATCTCCTTCTATGAGGGCATGGCCAAGGCCTACGAGGCCGCGGCCGCCGACGGAACCGGCGCGTTGCGCTACCGGGGACTGCATATCGACAAGGCACATTACGACAAGGCCGTTGAGTGGCTCGACCGCGCGGCACAAATCACGACAGGAGCAAACCGATGACAATGCGCGGACTGTGGTTCGAGGAATTCGAAGAGGGCGCCCACTACAAGCACGCCTTGACGCGGACCATCACGGAAATGGACAACGTGATGTTCACGTCCCTGACGATGAACCTGCAGCCCCTGCACCTGGACGAGGAGTTCTCGAAGAATTCCATCCACGGGCAGCGGGTCCTGAACAGCCTTTTCACCGTGGCCCTGATCGGCGCCTTCCATGTTCCGGAGCTGACCATGGGCACCACCCTGGGCAACCTCGGATACGACTCCGTCAAGTTTCCGAACCCGGTGTTCCACGGGGACACGCTGCGGGCCGAGACCACCATCGTCAAGAAGCGCGAGTCCAAGTCCCGCGACGATTCGGGCATCGTCTGGTTTGAGCACATCGGCCTGAACCAGCGCGACGAAATCGTGTGCAAGATGACTCGCGTCGGGCTCATGGCGAAGAAGCCGGTCGAGGAGGCAACGGCATGAGCGTGGGCACCGAAACAGCGCGGAACCCGCTGCAGGACTGGGTCCCGGAGACCCGCACGCTGTTGATCGGCGGCGACGAGGTCCAGCCCGAGGGGGAGAGCTGGGATGTGTTCAACCCGGCCACCGAGGCCGTTATCGGCACCGTCGCCGGCGCCTCCGGCCGGCAGGTCGATGAGGCGGTCGCCGCGGCCCGGAACGCGTTCCCGGCCTGGGCCGCCCTCAGCGGCGAGGAGCGTTCGCGCCATATCCACCGCCTCGCCGACGTCCTGGAGGCCGCGGCCGAACGCCTGCTGCCCTCGATCGTCAACGAGGTCGGCACGCCGGTGGCATTGGCCGAGTACCTGCAGGTCAAGATGGCCGTCGACGAGCACCTGCGCTGGGCCGCCGAGGCCGCAAAGCAGGACCGCATCCAACACCTGGGGGGCTACAACAAGCCGCATCCGACCATGAGCGACGTCGTCCACGAGCCTGTGGGGGTCGTGGCCGCGATCACCGGATACAACTATCCGCTGAACCTGGCAATCTTCAAGTTCGGCGCGGCGCTTGCGGCTGGCTGCACCGTTGTCCTGCTGCCCTCGCCCCGCACCCCGCTGACCACGTTGTTCATGGGCGATTTGATACGTGAAGCCGGATTGCCGGCGGGCGTGATGAATGTGATCATCGGCGGGGCGGACGTCGGCGCGCAGCTGACCTCGCATCCGGGAATCGACAAGGTCTCGTTTACCGGGTCCGACGGAGTCGGCGCCAAGATCATGGCACAGGCATCCACCAACCTCACCGACGTCACCCTCGAATTGGGCGGCAAGTCCCCGACGCTTGTCCTGCCCGGGGTCAACGTGCAGGAAATCGCGGTCGAGATGCACCTGCGCTGGGCACGCAACGGCGGCCAGGGGTGTGCCGCGTTGGCGCGCATCCTCGTGCACGAGAAGCTTTACGACGAATTCCTCGAGGCCGGGGCCTCGGCCTTTGACCAGATGGTCGTGGGCGATCCGTGGGACCGGGCGACCAATGTCGGTCCGATGATCCGTCCGGACCACCAAGCCCGTGTCCAGGGCTTCATCGACGGCGCGGCGGCCGAGGGCGGCCGGAAGCTGCTCGAAGTCACCAAGCCGTTGCCGGAGAAGGGCTGGTACGTCAACCCCGTGCTGCTGGGCGGTCTTCCGCACAGCGCCCGTGCCGTGCAGGAGGAGATCTTCGGCCCGGTGGCGGTGATCGTCCCGTTCAAGGACACCGAGGAAGCGATCCGCTTGGCCAACGACACGCGATACGGACTCGCGGCCAATGTCTGGTGCGGCGAAGACCTGACGGAGGGGCGTCGCGTCGCTGAGCAGATCCGTGCCGGCACGGTGTGGATCAATGGCGGCGGCGCCATGCGCCCGGATGCCCCGTTTGGCGGCTACGGGCTTTCGGGTGTGGGCCGCGAGCTCGGCGAGTGGGGTGTGCGGGAATACCTGGAGACCAAGCACATCCAGTGGCGGGTCTAGGAACCAACCCCAAACGGCCCGGCAAGTCGCAGGACTTGCCGGGCCGTTTGCTGTCTCGGGGGAGGGCTTCCGGCGGGCAAAAATGATTTTCGCCAGGTCGTTGACGTGTCCCAAAACGTCAAATATGATCTTAATCATAGTCAGGAATTGGCCGACGGAACACCGAAAAATCCCCGTGAAGACCCACCCGCCGGGTGGGGCGAGGATGCACGAACCGTCTCCACCAACGCAAGGAGCATGCATGTTGACGACGCAAGAAGCACTCCAAAACACCGAACTTGACGTTGAACAAATACGCCGCCTCACGCACGAATACTCGTGGGCGATCGACAACTCCCGGCTGGAGGACCTCGTGGGGTTGTTCACCGAGGATGCCGTGTTCGATATGCGCGGCTTCGGGGCCCCGGCGGCCCTGGAAGGACACGAGGCGCTCCACGCGGGCTTCGCGGCGCTGATTGGTGGCCTCTCCGGCTGCGTCCACCTCATGATGAACCACCTGATCGATGTTGCCGGCGATACCGCAACGGGCACCGTGAACTGCCATGCCTTCGTTCTGGACAAGGACGGCAACCGGGCCGAGAACCTGCCCCTGTACACGGACTCCTACCTGCGCACGAGCCAGGGATGGAAGTTCAGTTCCCGCGTGGTCAACCCGCTGCTGCCCGCGGATCCCGACGCCTAAGGCCGATGCCGTACCGCCCGGCCGCGCCGGGTGCCGGGGCACATTTGCCCCCCCCCTGCGTTTCACCACCCTGTTTTATTTCCTCCAGTCAACGCAATGAAGAGAGCAAACAATGGCACTTGATTCAGCAACGACAGCATTCCTCGCCGCGGCCGCAGAAGCGGCCGGATCCGACGCAAAGCCGATGTGGCACATGGAGCCCCTTGAGGCCCGCGCGGCATCGGCCGGAATGGACGCCATGTTCGGGACCGGGCCCGAAATGCACCGGACGGAAGACCACATGCTCACCGGGATCGACGGCGGGCAATTCGAGGTCCGCGTCCATGTTCCGGTTGCCGAGCCGCAGGGTGTCTTCGTCTACCTTCATGGCGGCGGCTGGGTCATCAGCAACATCGACAGCTTCGATACCCTCGGCCGCCAGCTGGCGGAGAAGTCCGGATGTGCCGTTGTGCTGGTGAACTACCGGAAGGCGCCGGAATCACAGTACCCGATCGCAGTGGAAGACTCGTGGACGGCACTGCGCTGGGCTGACGAAAACATGGAGCAGCTTGCGGGGAAGCGGGTTCCGCTGTTTGTCGGCGGGGACAGCGCCGGCGGAAACCTGTCCGCAGTCGTTGCACTTCGTGCACGGGACAACAAGGGTCCGGAGCTGGCCAAACAGATCCTTATCTATCCTGTCACGGATGCCGACTTCACCCGCGGATCCTACCTGGAAGAAGAAAACCAAACACTCCTGACCACAGAGTTCATGGAATGGTTCTGGAACCACTACGCTCCGAACACCGCTGACCGCGCCCACCATGAGGCCTCGCCCCTGCGGGCCGAATCCCTCGAAGGCGTTGCCCCGGCACTGGTCATCACGGCCGCACACGACGTGCTGCGGGACGAGGGGGAAGCCTACGCCCAACGGCTCAAGGAATCCGGGGTACGGACCGAACAACTGCGGTGGCCGGGTCAAATGCACGGCTTCTTCTCCATGGTCAACGTGCTTCCCGCCGCCGCCGAAGCCATGGACTTCGTCGTGCAGTCCGTCCGTGCGGAGCTGAAGAAGGAGGCTGCCAAATGAGCTTGGAGCGCGAAGTGGACGTCGTTGTCGTCGGTGCCGGGTTCTCCGGACTCTACATGCTGCACAAGCTGCGCCAGCAGAACCTGGACGTGGTGGTTTTCGAGCGGGGCGACGGCGTGGGCGGTACCTGGTTCTGGAACCGCTACCCCGGTGCCCGGTGCGATGTGGAAAGCCAAGATTATTCCTACTCCTTTTCGCCCGAACTTGAGCAAGAGTGGGAGTGGACCGAGCGCTATCCCGCGCAGCCGGAAATCCTGAACTACCTGAACCACGTGGCCGACCGATTCGACCTGCGGCGGTCCATTGAGCTGGAGACCGAGGTCACCAAGGCTGCATTCGACGACGGCGCAAACCAGTGGTTGGTGACGACCGATCGCGGCGAGAGCATCAAGGCAAAATACGTCGTGATGGCCACCGGCTGCCTATCCAACGGCCGGGTGCCCGATTTCGACGGCATGGATACGTTCGGGGGCGAGATCTACCACACCGGCTCTTGGCCGCAGGAAGGCGTCGATTTCACCGGAAAGCGTGTGGGAGTCATCGGCACCGGATCCTCCGGCATTCAGGCCATCCCGGAAATCGCCAAACAGGCCGAACAGTTGACAGTGTTCCAGCGGACCCCGGGCTTCAGCGTCCCGGCCCGGAATGCTCCCATTGACCCGGAGTTCCTCAAGGAAGTGAAGGCCAACTACCCGCAACGCCGGGAGTTCGCACGACGCTCGGCCACGGGATTGCCGTTCAACGGGGGCACGGAGACGGCCATGGAGGCCACGGATGAACAGCGCAAGGCCACCTACGAATCCCTCTGGGGAGAGGGCGGATTCAGGATCGGGGCGGCCTACGCCGACCTCATCGTCAACAAGGATTCCAACGACACTCTGGCCGCCTTCATCCATTCAAAAATCGACGAAGCGGTCGATGACCCCCGGACCGCCGAGAAGCTCAAGCCCCGCGACTACCCGGTGAGCACCAAGCGGATCTGCGTCGACACCGACTACTACGCGACCTACAACCGCCCCAACGTCAGCTTGGTAGACGTGCGGCAATCCCCGATCGTTGGATTCGACGAACGCGGACTGAAGACCCAGGACGCGGAGTACGAATTCGACGTGGTCGTCTTTGCCACCGGATTCGACGCGATGACCGGCGCGCTGCTGGGCCCGGACATCACCGGGGCGAACGGCCTCTCCCTGCGCGAGCACTGGCATGCCGGCCCAAGGACGTACCTGGGCCTGTCCACGGTCGGTTTCCCCAACATGTTCATTGTCGCCGGGCCAGGCTCCCCATCGGTGCTGACCAACATGGTTTCGGCAATCGAGCAGCACGTCGAGTGGATCAGCGACCATCTTGCCCACCTGGAAGACCGGGGGCTGCAGCGTTCCGAGGCCTTGTCGGAGGCGGAGGACGGATGGGTGGCCCAGGTGAACGGCATCGCGGAGTCGACATTGTTCAACACCGCGAACTCTTGGTATCTGGGAGCCAATGTGCCCGGGAAACCCAGGATTTTCATGCCCTATGCGGGAGGCTTCGGCGCCTACCGCGAAACCTGCGACGCGGTGGCCGCCGACGGCTACCGGGGATTCGTACTGAGCTGACCCACATCGAGGATCCACCAACCGACACATGCGGTCCCTCAGCGGGTCTGGGGGACCGCGTCCCCGAAACAAGGAGCTTTCCATGAACACCGTGATTATCGGAGCCGGCAGCGGCGGTGCGGCCCTTGCCGCACGACTGACAGAGGACCCCAGCCAGCACGTCATCCTCATCGAGGCCGGGCCGGATTACGAAGAGCTGGCGCTGGTGCCCGAGGATGTGCGCGACGCCAAGGAAATGAGCGTCGAAAAGCACGACTGGGGGCTGAAGGCATATTTCCTTGAGCCGCCCACAGCCCGGGAAGCCATGCCATACGCGCGCGGCCGCATCGTCGGCGGATCTTCCTCCGTCAATGCCGCCATTGCCGAACGGGCAACCAAGGAGGACCTCGACACCTGGGTGGCCGCCGGCAACCCGGAATGGTCCTATGAGAAGACCCTGCCGTTCTTCGCACGGCTCGAAAACGACCATGATTTCCCCGACGCCCCGGGTCACGGTTCCTCCGGCCCGGTGCCGATCAAGCGGCACTTCGAAGACCAATGGCCGAACATCACCCGGGCATTCGCCCAGGCCTGCGAGGACCGCGGATTTGCGCGCGTGGAGGACTTCAACGCCGAATCCTCGTCCGGGTACGGCCCGGTGCCCCGCAACCTGATGGGCAAGGAGGAACTGCGCGCCGGCGCCCTGCTGACCTACCTCGCCGAGGCCCGCAACCGTCCGAACCTGGAGATCCGGGCCAACACCCTGGCCCGGCGCGTGCTCTTCGAGGGCACGACCGCGGTGGGTGTCGAAGTCGAATCCGAGGGACGGATCGAAAACGTCACCGCAGACCGCGTGGTGTTGGCCGGAGGCTCCTTCCACACTCCGCACCTGATGATGCTTTCGGGAATCGGCCCGCGCGCGGTGCTTGAGGAGCACAACATCGAACCGGTCGTCATCAACGAGGCCGTCGGGCGAAACCTGCAGGACCACCCCTTCTCTCCGATGGTCGCCCTGCTGAAGGAGAAGACCGACAAGGGAGGGGTCCGGGCGCAAGTCAAGTACAGCACCGGAACCGAGAACCTGGTGGACGACATGATGATCTTCGCCGCCGTGCTGGATCCGGCCACCATGAACATCCCCGCCGACACCAAGGGTCGCAAGGCCCTGATGATGAACAATTTGCTGGCAAAGCCGCATTCGGTCGGCTGGGTCACCCTCTCCTCGGCGGATCCCCACGTCCAACCTGAGATTCACGTGAACTTCCTCTCCCACCCGCTGGATATCGAGCGGCTCAAGGGATCCATGCGAAAGTCCTGGGACATGATCACCTCGTCTCCGATGAGCGAGGAGATCGAGGAGATCTGTTTCCTGGACGCTGAGACGGTGGCCGACGACGCGAAGCTCGAAGCCTACATCCGGGCTTTCTCATCCACTTCCCTGCACGCTGCGGGAACCTGTCGCATGGGACCGGTCGGGGACCCGGACGCGGTCGTGGACCAGTACCTCGGCGTGCACGGGGCGAAGAACCTCTGGGTCGCCGATGCCTCGGTGATGGTCAACGTCACCACCGGGCTGACGAACTTGACGGCCTTTATGATCGGGGAGCGCCTGGCCGACTTGCTGCGGAACGGAACACCGGCCGAGTCCAACCCCGCCGAGCTGGTTTTCCAGGCACCGTAGGGGATGAGGACATGACGGAAACGATGGGAACAACGACGGCAGTGGCCGACGGGACCGGCTTTCTGGCGGATCTGGAGGCCCTGCGACGGCTCACCCACGAGTACTGCCGGGCGGTGGATACCTCGCGGATCGAGGACGTGGCGGATTTGTTCGCCGCGGACGCCGAGTGGGATGCCACCGAATTCGGGATGGAAGTGCTGCGCGGGAGGGACGCAATCCGGGAGTTCTTTGCCGGGCTGGTCGAGAACACCGAGCACCGCTGCCACCTTGCGCTGAACCACATGATCAACATCGACGGCGATGCGGCCTCGGCGACCGTTTATCTCCACGCCATGGTCGTCATGGCCGATGGCCGGCGCGACGAATCGGTCGGCTACTACACGGATGACTACGTCCGGACGGCGCAGGGGTGGAAATTCCGCCGACGCGCAGCCCACCCGCTGCTGGCGCCGCCGCCACCTCCGGTCTAACCGGCACGGGACCCATCACTTTTCATCCAACCACACCGCATGTACGACAACCCTGGAGGAACAGACATGACAACGACAACCTCAGCGGCATCCGCGGCGCAGCCGCAAAACCTGCCGAGCTTCGACAAGCTGCTCATCGGCGGGCAGTGGGTCGCGCCGTCGAGCGACGCGACCATCGAGGTGGTCTCGCCGATCACCGGTGAGCTGATCGCCACCGTGCCGGACGCGCAGGAAGCCGACATGGATGCGGCCGTTGCCGCGGCGCGCAAGGCCTTCGACGAGGGGCCTTGGCCCCGGATGGCGCCGGCCGAGCGGGCGGCGATCCTGCGCCGCGTGGGCGAGGAAGTGAAAAAGCGGGTCGCGGCCATGTCGGAGGCCTTCACGGCAGAAATCGGGGCACCGGCGGCTGCAAGCAATGCCTTCCACGAGAACGCCGTGAAGGTTTGGGACGACGTTGTCACGCTGCATGAGCGGTTCACCTTCGAGGAGGAGCGCAGCTGGGAGGGCGGAAGTGGCCTGCTGGTCCGCGAGCCAATCGGCGTCGTGGCCACGATCCTGCCCTGGAACGGACCGGTGGCGACGGCGTCGCTGAAGTTCGCCCCCGCCCTGGCGGCCGGCTGCACCGTGGTGGTCAAGCCCGCTCCGGAAGGCCCCCTAAGCATGATGATGTTTGCCGAGGCACTCGAGGCGGCCGGACTGCCCGAGGGCGTCATCAGCCTGTTGCCCGCCGGCCGCGAAGTCGGGGAGTATCTGGTGCGGCACAAAGACGTCGACATGATCACCTTCACCGGCAGCACGGTGGCCGGGCGGACCATCATGGGCATTGCCGCCGAACGCATCGCCCGCGTCACGCTCGAACTGGGTGGCAAGTCGGCGGCCATCATTACCGATGACGTCGACCTCGACACGGTTTTCCCGCAGTTGGTGTTCTTTGGCATCGGGCATTCCGGCCAGGTGTGTGCCGCGCTGACCCGCATCCTGGTCCCGCGCCACCGCCAGGAGGAAGTCGTCGAGCGGATCAAGGCCGTGATGGAAAGCGTCAAGATCGGAGATCCCCGCGAAGCCGACACCGTGATTGGCCCACTGGCCGCCGAGCGCCAGCGCGAACGCGTCGAGTCCTACATTGAGATTGGCAAGAGCGAAGGGGCGCGGCTGGTGACCGGCGGCGGCAGGCCCGCGGGCCTCGACACCGGATGGTACGTCGAGCCGACGCTGTTTGCCGACGTCACTCCGGGAATGCGGATCGCGCAGGAAGAGATCTTCGGCCCGGTACTGTCCGTGATTCCCTATGACTCGATCGATGAGGCCGTGGACATCGCCAACGGGACCGAATACGGGCTCTCCGGTGCCGTGTACGCCAAGGACGACGCAACGGCCGAGGCCATCGCCCGGCGGATCCGGACGGGGCAGATCTCGGTGAACTCGTGGGGCATGAACGTGCTCCAGCCCTTCGGCGGATACAAGCAGTCCGGCCTGGGCCGTGAGGGCGGGGTCGAAGGGCTGTCCGAGTTCCTCGAGACGAAGCTGATCCAGCTTCCGTAGCCACCGCGGCAAGGGGGGGTGACATTCCAGTCGGGATGGCGCCCCCTGCCCAACCGTCCGGCTTCGCCGAAACCATCAGTCCGCACGACCCGCACCTCCCTCGGGCAGGTTATCGCTGTGCGGGTTCGGGACCCCCGATTTCTTGGCAATTGACAGCAACTGATTTTCAACAGAAACGAGAACATTTCCATGCGCGCAGCAATCATGCACGAATCCGGTTCACCGTTGGTCATTGAAGAAGTGGAGATCGACGCCCCGGGTCCGGGCGAGGTCCTGGTCCGGGTGCAGGCCAGCGGCCTTTGCCACAGCGACCTGCACGTTTTGCAGGGCAAGCTTTCGAACCCCGTTCCGGTGATCCTGGGACACGAAGCAGCCGGCGTCGTGGAAGCCGTCGGCGAAGGAGTCGACTATGTGTCCCCGGGGGACCGCGTCGTCACCTTCCCGCTGCCGTTCTGCGGGGAATGCAACGAGTGCATGCTCGGTCGGCCGAATCTCTGCAGCGACAAGCCAAACCGCGCGCCGGAGGATGCGGCACGAGTGCGCTTGCGCGGACAAGACGTAGGAACTTATTCGTTCGTCGGTGGTTTCGCTGAGAAGATGCTCGTCCATGAACGGTCCCTGGTGCGGATCCCGGACGAGATGCCCATCGATGTGGCTGCGCTGTTGGGTTGCGGCGTCGTGACGGGCTTTGGCGCAGTGGCCAACACCGCGAAGGTGAGGCCCGGTGAAACCGTCGCGGTCATCGGCTGCGGCGGAGTGGGCCTGAATGTTATCCAGGGGGCACGTTTGGCCGGTGCCGGGCGGATCATTGCCATTGACCGGGTGGCCTCCAAGCTCGACCATGCCCGGAAGATGGGTGCGACCGACGTCATCGATGCGAGCCTCGTGGATCCCGTTGCCGCGGTGCAGGAGTTGTGCGGCGGCGTCGACCACGCGCTCGAAGTGGTTGGTCTGAGCCAGACCTTCGAACAGGGACTGGCCATGTTGGGGGCCGGCGGCACGTTGACCCTCGTGGGCGCTCCTCCTGAAACCGCAAGCGGTTCGGTGCACCTGTTGTCCTTGCTGTGGGAGCGCCGGGTGCAAGGCAGTCTCATGGGATCGGCACGCTCAAGGGTCGACATTCCCCGGCTGGCGCAGCACTACCTCATCGGGAACATCGAGCTGGACTCGCTGGTCTCCCGGCGCATCACGCTGGATGAGATCAATGAGGGCTTCGAGGCCATGCTCAACGGCGAGG